>JBPOHC010000766.1:0-2355 GCA_052035985.1 Myxococcota bacterium
CTCTTCGTGACGACGGCGGAGGACGGCGGCGCGGGTCTCCCGCTGCCTCCCTCGCTCATGTGGGAAGTCCGCGGCACGTTCGGGCGCTTCTCGGAGCCCATCACGGGCGCGGACGGAACGGTCTCGACGTGGGCGGACGGGTGGAACTCGAACGGCTCGCTCGTGCGCGTCCGCGGGCACCTCTACGAAGGCTTCGAGCTGTGGGCGCGCGTGGTCTCGGGAGGCTCCGTGCGTCTGCGTCTGCGGTGGGTCGTGGTCTCGGGCGACGCGGGCGTGAGCGCGCCTTCCGTGACGGCTGGTGAACTGGAGTAACGAGGCAATGAGCGGCGAGAGCTACCCCCGATCGGGAATGAGCAGCAGGGAACGCGCGGGCGGCTACGAGGTCGTCGAGGCGCACCGCACAGGACGGCCCGCGGGCTGGACGCGCGAGCACGATACGGTCGAGCTCCGTCGCGCGTGGGTGCGGACGCGTCACGCGGTGCTCGTGCGCGCCGTGCTCGCGCTCGGCCTGCCCTTCGAGGTCGCATGGACGGTGAGCCTCGCGCTCGTCGCGCACTACGTCCGCGAATGTGGTTGGGGGCGCGCGGAGTGGAACTGGTCGCTCGGCAACATCCGTTGGACGCAGGGGTGGCCGAAGGCACACATGCTCCACGGCGGCGACGACTCCGAGCCGCGGCCCTATCGCGCGTATGACTCGCTCGACGCGGGCGCGGCAGACGCCGTGCGGCTCGCGTCGACGGGGCCGAAGACGCGCGCGCATCCGAACGGGATCTACGCCGACGCCTGGGCCTTCCTCGTGGGCGGGGGCGATCCGGTCGGCTGGTACGACAAGCTGATGCACGCGGGGTGGCACCCGTGGAGCCGTGAGGCGCTCGACGAGTACCGCAGCATCTACGCGACGGTGCAGGGATGGTGCGGCGCGACGGCTCCCGCGGGTGGTGCGGCGGCGCTCGCTGCGCTGCTCGCGCTCGGCGCGCTCGCGCTGGTGGTGATGGGCTGAGACCTGCCGCGCGGTCGAGACAGACCACGCGGCCACAACGACGGAACGGAGACCGCGATGGCGAAGACGAAGGCGAAGAGCTCGAAGAAGTCGAGCGCGAAGAAGACCACGCCGAAGAAGAGCTCGAAGAAGACCGCGCCGAAGAAGTCGAGCGGCGGGCTCGGCCCCATCTACTCGAAGCTCTCGAAGCTCGAACGCGAGGTGAAGAGCGCCGCGGGCGGCGTGACCGAGGGGCAGTTCAACTCGCTGAAGGCTCGCGTCGGCAAGATCGAGACGCACGCGAAGGGGCAGGACCGCGCGCTGATGACCCTCGCGGAGCACGCCGACCAGACGGACCAGAGCATCCTCAGCCTCCAGCAGTCGCGCGACGAGATCATGCGGCGCCTCGGCGACGCGGGCGACGGCGGCGGCTTCCGCCGCTTCAAGGTGGTGTGAGATGGCGCGGCACCTCATCCCCGCGCGCGTCTGGAAGGGTACCGGGGAGCCTGACCGGCCCTCGCTCTCGGTCTGCCGCGTCGGCGATACGTTCCTCGCGCCTGGGATCGCCGACGAGGTGATCCTCAACGGCGCGGGCTCGCTCGCGTGGCAATCGCTCGTGAGCAACGGCGCGCTCACGGTCGAGACGTCGACGGGCGGCACGGCGGGCTCGCGCACGCTCACGGTCTCGACCCGCGTGTTCGCGGGCTCGGAGGCGTCGGCGCTCGTCGAGGTCATCGCGCAGCCCGTCACGGGAGAAACCGTCACGATCACCCCCGCAACGGGTCGCATCGTCGGCGCGGTGGGCGGGACAGAGGCGGCGCTCACGTCGAAGCGGGTCGTGAAGACGACGGCGGCGTGCGTGTTCACGGTGACCTGCACCGAACCGACCGAACACACGACCGTCGACGTGATCGTGAACGGCCGTCACGAAGCCTCGATCGCGCTCCCCTTCACCCCGACCTGATCTCACGCACCGGAGGTGCTCCATGTCTGTCGCCTCGCGAGTCTCGAAGATCATCGAACGGCGCGAGGCGGCGGCACCGACCCCGCGCGAGGTCCGCGCGGACAAAGCCCGCAACCAGTGTCGCGACGGCCGCTGTAAAGCCTGCGGGTGGGCGGACAAGCGCGTGCCCGAAGCGTGGCTGGTGCAGCCTCCGGGGACGCGCTACGCGGGCAAGTCCAAGCTGATCGGTCAGCAGGTGACGCTGCGCGCGGGCGAGCCGGTCTCAACGATCGTGGCGACGGCTACGCCGCTCGGAGAGACCGTGTTCCAGCAGGGGCGCTCGCTCCGCTACAATTGCCAGGGCGCCTTCATCGTGCGAACGCCCTTCGGCGCGGGCGCCATCGAGACGCCGGTCGCGAAGTCCATCGTGCGC
>JBPOHC010000015.1:0-30992 GCA_052035985.1 Myxococcota bacterium
GCTCGGGAGCGAGCAGGTGGTCGAGTTCCTCAACGATCTGGCCGTTCGACGTAGCGTCTCGGCCTCGACCCAGAACCAGGCGCTCTGCGCGCTGGTCTTCCTCTACCGCAAGGTGCTCGAGCTCGACCTCCCCGCGCTCGACGGATTGCAGCGAGCGCGGCGCCCCGAGCACCTCCCGACGGTGCTCTCGCGCGGCGACGTGAGGGCGCTGCTCGATCAGCTCGCGCCGCCCTTCCGACTCATCGGTGAGCTCCTCTACGGCGCCGGGCTGCGTCTCGACGAGGCGCTCTCCCTCCGCGTGAAGGACGTCGACCTCGATCGACATCAGATCACCGTGCGCAGCGGAAAGGGCGCGCGCGACCGGGCGGCGTTGCTCCCGGTGAGCGTGCGCGCTTCATTGCGGGCCCAGCTCGATGCGGTCGCCAGTCGCCACCGCTCCGAGCTCGCGGACGGGCGCGGCGCCGTGGACCTTCCCTTCGCGCTCCGACGAAAGATGCCCGAAGCAGCAAGGAGCCTCGCGTGGCAGTACGTCTTCCCTGCGTCACGGCCGTGCTTCGACCCGACGACAGGGGGGCTCGTGCTCTGGCACCTCCACGACTCGGCCATGCAGAAGGCCCTGCGCGCTGCCGTCGAAGCGGCCGACCTCGACCGACGCGCGACCTGCCACACCCTCCGTCACAGCTTCGCCACGCAACTCCTCGAAGCCGGAACCGACATTCGAACCATCCAGACGCTCCTCGGTCACCACGACGTGCGCACGACGATGGTCTACACGCACGTCATCGACCGGGGCCGCTCGGCGTCGTCAGTCCGCTCGACCGCTGACCCGTCGCGCGCGGTCTCGACCCCCTTCAGCGGCTGTGTCCTCGCGGGGTGCGCCTCCCGACCGCCGCCGTGCACGCTTTGACTTGCGACCGAGCAGGTCACGACCCGCACCCTCCGCGATCAGACTCTCGCCACTCCCCCCTCGCAACCCCCACCCGCCGCGATCAGACTCTCGCCACTCCCCCTCGCGACCCCCACACGCCACGCACAGACTCTCGCCGGCGCACCTCGCGACCCCTCCCTTCAACGCACAGACGCTCGCTGACACCCCTCGCGACCTCCCTCCGTTACGGTACGCTCTCGGCCCCGATGCCAACCCGCAAGCCCTCGACCCCGAAGCGCCCCACCGGATTGCCCGATCAGCTCCCGAAGCCCGAGGTGCTCCTCGGGTGCTTCTATCGGCTCACCGTCGCCGCCTACACCGACCGGCCCGCGGAGCTCGAAGCCACGCTCCGCGCGTCGATCCCGGCGAAGCTCACCGCGGCCGAGAAGCGCGCCGCCGCGAAGCCGCTCTCGGGCAACATCGGCATCGTGCACCGCTCCGAGAAGCACGATTGCCTGTGGTTCAAGCAGGGCAGCGGATCGCCCTACCGCGTCGACCCCTCGCGCCTCACCGAGGAGCAGCGGACGCAGGTCTCCGTCGCCGAGCCGAAGCGAGCGATCCGCGACGGACACACGGCCGGGCTCCCCTACCCGCCGCCCGCCCCTGACCCGCCGACCGCGACCTGAGTCGCGGAGCTCGCACCCGGTCGTCACCATCGTCGAACGCGACGCGGCGCCGTCGTGATACTTCCATCCGGTGATGAATCGCTCGGCGCTCGCCTCCTTCGCACTCGGCATCGCGCTCCTCGCGGGATGCGGTGACGACACCGTTCCCACCACGCCCCCCTCCTGCACGCCCGCGTGTCGCATCGGGTACACCTGCGTCTCGGGCGCTTGCGTGCCCGCGTGCAATCCGCCGTGCGGCGCAGGGCAGTCGTGCATCATGACCACGAGCGGCGCCGTCTGCGAAGGGCCGATGGTCTCCGACGTCGCGGCCGACTCCGACGACGCGACCAGCGACCTCCCCGGCGCCGACGCGCAGCCCTCTGACGCGGCGCCCGACGCCGACGACGCGAGCTCCGATCAGCCGTCGCCGACGGACACTCCCCCCGTCGACACGCCCGTCGCTGACACGCCGTCTACCGACGCGCCCTCCGACGTCACGCCCTCCGACGTCGCGCCGATGGACGTTCCGGTCGCAGACGTTCCCTCGATGGACACGCCCGTCACCGACGCGCCCCCCGCCGACAGCGGACCTCGCGACGTCATCACCGACGCGTCCGCCATGGACGCGCCCGTCGTCGACACGCCCGTCGTCGATGCGGCGCCCGCAGACGTCTCCGCGGACGTACGCGACGCGGGACCCTGCGGCCACACGGGCGAGCCCTGCTGCCAGAACCGCGTGTGCACGGGCGCGGCCGTGTGTGACACCACCGCGATGCGCTGCATCGCGTACACCCCCACGATGGGCGAGTGCACCTCGACGCTCCGCTGCACGACGGGAGAGGTCTGCGGCGGCATCTACCTCTGCGGCGAGCGTCCGTGCCTGCTCTGCGTGCTGCCGGGCGCGGCCCCGCTCGGCGCGAGCTGCACCAACGCCGACCAGTGCGCGTCGGACTTCTGCGCCAACGGGATCTGCACCGCCACCTGCCTCGCGGGCTCCACCGGAGACACGGCCTGCGCCGCGATGAACCCCCGCATGATCTGCGGCCAGTTCACCAGCCGCGCGCGCGCCACCGACGCGGGGCTCGCGCCCATCAGCACCTTCGGCGGATGCGTCACCACCTGCACGCGCAACGCAGACTGCGCCGCCGGGCTCGTGTGTCGCCTCCAGCGAAACGACTTCTTCGACCGCCTCGACGAGGTGTGCTCCAGCCCCTCGGGGATGCTCACGCCGGGCGCCGCGTGCGACCCCAATCCCCCGTCGACGGCGACCTCGGCGATGTTCTGCAACAACGGCCAGTGCATCGGAACGGGCGATCACACGGGCTACTGCGCGCCCTTCTGCGCCACCGACGCCGACTGCCCGTCGAGCACCTACGCGTGCATCAGCTTCATGTTCGGTCGCCCGAGCGGCCTCCCTCAACCCATTCGCATGTGCGCGCGACGATGAGCGACACCGACCCGACCTTTCCGCTTCGATTCGCGACGCGCAACGCGCTCGCCGCGCTGCCGTGGTTCGAAGTTCACGAGGGCTCCCTCGTGCTCGCGGATCAGTCCGTGGGCCCCGTGATCGACATGCACACGCACTACGTGTTGCCGTCGCTCTCGACGCTCAACCTCGACATGACGCGCGAGACGCCCGACTCGAACCTCCTGCTCGGCGCGTGCTGCGCGCACCACCTCGACATCCGCGCGAACCAGTGCTTCACGCCCGCCGAGCTCGTCGAGCTCAAGCGCGACCTCATCGTCGGCGGCTTCACCGGACGCGGAAAGCGCCGCGACCACACGGCCCCCAACCTCGCCCGCGACATGCGGACGATGAACGTCACCCACTCCACCGTGCTCGCCATCGACATGGCGATGCCCAACCACCACGCGCGCGACACCCTCCGCGCCGTGACGGGACGCGGCGAGGTCTCGGGCTTCGGGAGCGTCCATCCCAGGGCGCTCCGGGCCCGCGAGCGCTTCGAAGAGCAGCTTCACCTCGGCGCGCGCGGCATCAAGCTGCACCCGCCCAACCAGCTCTTCAGCCCCGACGCGGGCTACGTGATGCGCATCTACCGCTGGTGCGCCTCCGAGGGGATTCCGCTCATCTGGCACTGCGGCCCCGCGGGCATCGAGCCTCGCATCGGGCAGTACTTCGCGCAGGTGCGTCGCTACGAGCGGCCGCTGCGCGAGGTGCCCGACGGCACCTTCATCCTCGGTCACGCGGGCTCGCTCCAGCACCGCGAGGCCATCGCGCTGCAGCGCAGGTACAAGAACGCGTGGCTCGAGATCTCGGGGCTCTCGCTCGGACAGCTCCGCGAGGTGCTCTCCGACGCCGACCCCGACCGCATCGTCTTCGGGAGCGACTGGCCCTTCTATCACCCGGCCCTTCCCCTCGCGAAGGTGCTCGTCGCCACCGAGGGGCGCCCCGAGCTGCGGAAGAAGGTGCTCCACGACAACGCCGCGAGGCTGCTCGAGCGCGCTGCGAAGGGCGTCGCCCGCGGCTGATTCACACGTCGGCGTGCGGACCTTGCGACAAGCTGGCGTGCGTGAGCACGCCAGGCAAAGGCAACACGTACCAGAACGCGCGTGCGCCGCGATCCCGCCAACGTGTGGTGTGGCCCCGGCGTGCTCACGCACGCCAGCTTGTAGCGCCTTTCGAGGGGCTGAGTGCCGGACTACCGAAGTTCGTGACTCCTCCGTGGCGCGCTCGCCGCGTTGAGCGAACGCACCCGCGCGTGTGAGGATGCGCCCGTGAAGACGACGCCGCTGCTCGCCGCCATCCTCCTCTCCGCGTGCGGAACCACCGTGACGCCGCCGCCCGACGCCGCCACCGACGTGGGGCCGCGCTCCGACGCGAGCGGCCCGTGCGTCCCCGACCGCGCGGCGTGGAACGCCTCGGTGCGCGCGAAGGTCGTCGCCCACTGCGGAACGTGTCACGGCGCGACGCCCTCATTCGGCGCGCCCTACTCGCTCCTCGACTACGACGCGCTCGTCGCGGGCGCTGTCGGTCACCGACACGTCGACGCGATGGCCGATCAGCTCGCCTCGGGCGCGATGCCTCCGCCGAGCACGCCCGCACCGCCCGACGACGTCGCCAACGAGCTCGCCGCGTGGGCGAGCTGCGGCGCGCGCATGGCCTCAACCACCGTGCGGCCGCAGAGCACGCGTCCGTGGGTGCGCGCCCCCGAGCGCGCGCCCGAGGGACTCGCCACGTGGGACCTCCGCGCGGATCACTTCGCCGTCGGGCTCAACGTCACCGATCGCTACCAGTGCTTCACGTTCACCGTGCCGGGCGACGGCCCGCGCTTCATCCGTCGCTTCGAGATGCTGCTCGATCGACGCGAGGTGCTGCACCACGTGGTGCTCCTGCGTGACCCTGATCGCACGGCGCCCGAGCGTCCATTCGAATGCACGTCGATGCCCGCGGGCTCGCAGTACCTCATGGCCTGGGCGCCGGGACAGGACGCGTTCGAGTTCCCCGACGGCGGACTGCGCATGACGCCGGGCGAGCGCTACGTGCTTCAGGTTCACTACAACAACAGCCGTCGCGTGGCCGACGTCGTCGACACTTCGGGCGTGCGCCTCTATCACGGCCCTCCCACGGGAACCGAGTACGGGATGATCGCGATCGGCCCCGTGGGCTTCTCGATCCCCGCGCGCAGCACGGCCACGGCGTCGAGCGGCTGCACCTTCCGCGAGCCCACGCGGCTCTTCGCGGGAGGTCCCCACATGCACGTGCTCGGCACCTCGTTCTCGCAGCAGGTGCTCCGCGCGAGCGGCGTGACCGATCCGCTCATCGCCGTCGATCACTGGGACTTCAACTACCAGTTCATCTACGACCTCGGCGCGACGCTCATCGCCCCCGGCGACCGCATCGAGACCCGCTGCACCTGGAACAACACGGGCCCCCGCGCCGTGTACAGCGGCACCGGCACCGCCGACGAGATGTGCTTCGACTTCGCGTACGTCACGCCGCCGTCGCCCGATCGCTACTGCGACCAGCCGCTACGCGCACCCGGCGAGATCGCGTATGTGCCCGGTCGATGCGCGCCGCCCGCCGCGGGAACCAACCTCGCCACGGTCACCGGACGCATGGTCGTCGACCCCGCGCCCGCGCCCACCGGAGGCGCCATCCCCGACGGCCGATGGAACCTCACGGGCATCTCATGGCACGTCGACACGGCCAACACCGCGATCGGCATGATCGACGTGAACGCCAGCGTGATCGTCGGTCGCGGACAGCTCTGGACCGAGCCCGGACGCATCATCGCCGACCTCTCCAACCGCGTGGAGCTCGCGTTCACGGGCGGCGTTCGCTTCGATCGCGACATCCCCGTGTCGGTCTCGGGCACCTACACCGCCGCGACGCCCACGAGGACCTTCACGCAGACGTGCCCGGGCACCGGGACCTCGCACGTCGCGGTCTCCGTCGAGGGAGACCGCATGACGCTCGGCTTCGACCCCACGAGCTTCGGCGGCGTGATGATCACGCCGCGGTACGTGTTTCAGCGCGCGCCGTGAGCGCTCACACCGAGAAGGCCACGCCCGATCCGACGAGCGACCAGCCGCCGTCGCACACGAAGATCGATCCCGTCACGTACGACGCCGCGGGAGACGCCAGGAAGTAGGCCACGTCGGCGATTTCGCAAGCATCGGCGAAGCGACCGAGCGGGACGTTCTTCTCGGCCTTCTCGCGCGACTCGTCGGAGGGCGTGAGGCGGCGCATCCCTTCGGTGTCGGCCACGGGACCGGGCGAGATGGCGTTGACGCGCACCCCCGCCGAGCCCCACTCGATCGCGAGCACGCGCGTGATCATGTCGACGCCGCTCTTGGCCGCGCAGACGTGGGCCTGCATCGCCGTGGGCATGAACGCCTGCGGCGCAGACACGTTGACCACCGACGCGCCGGGCTTGCGGAGGTGCTCGAAGGCCGCGCGACACGCGTTGAACGTACCGAGGAGGTCGATGTCGACGACGGCCTTGAAGCCGTTCGAAGACATCCCGAGCGCGGGGGCGGGAAAGTTCCCCGCGGCGCCGCACACGAGCACGTCGAGCTCACCGAGCGTGGCGCGCGCTTCGGCGAGCCTCGCAGAGAGGGCGTCGTAGTCGCGCACGTCGGCGGTCATCGCGAGCACACGCGCACCTTCGGGAGCGACCTTGCGGAGCCCCTCGGCGGCGGCCTCGGCCTTGTCGGCCTTGCGTCCGAGGATCGCGACGGACGCGCCTCCCTTCACGAGTCGCTCTGCGATGGCGAGGTTGATGCCGCTCGTCCCTCCGGTGACGAAGGCGTTCTGGCCCTTGAGCAGCCCGTCACGAAACACGTCGATCCTGGGATTCATCGCGTCCTCACGTTCGTCTGTGGTGACGCGTGTCTACCACCGTTCACCGGGGCGCCGCGATGTCTCGTCAGTACGACTCTTCGAGCCACGAAAGCGCGTCGCGCCAGCCCTCCACGCGCCGCGAAGGCACGTAGGTGTGACCGACAGATCCGAGGTCGACGAAGCGCACGGGGAAGCCCTGTGACTCGAGCCTCCGCGCGCTCTCTTCGAGCGTGCGTCGCGTGAGATCGTTGCGCGCGGCTGCGAGCACCACGCGTCGCACGCCCATCGCTTCGAGCGTCCTTCGATCGAGGTGGATGAAGCCCGCCACGAAGGCCGCGCCGCGCCACCGTCCAGGCGTCGCGCGGAGCACGCGCTCGACGGTGTAGGTGCCCTGCGAGAAGCCGATGAGCACACCGGGATGGTCGCGGTCGACGCGTCCGGGCGCCGCGCGATCCGCCGCGTCGATGGCGCGACGGATGGTCGAGAGCGGCGCTGCGCGGGTCCAGCTCGATCCGCCGCCGCCACACGCCGAGGGCGCGCTCGGACACAGCAGCCACGACCGCTCAGACACGCCCGCGCGGAACTGTCGACACCCGCCGTCAGGACCTCCGCACATCCCATGAAAATAGACGGTCACGGGCCTCGGCGCGTCGAGCTCCGCGGGTCGCACCATGACGTCGCGCGCGCCCCGCACGCGCTCGACGACGCCGACCCCCTCGGCGCAGACAGACCTCTCCCCGAACACCGCGCAGGCCGCGAGGCATGCGCAGAGCAGCGCGCTCCGCATGACGGACTCCCCTCTCGTGATGCGCCGACGTCGAGCGCCCGACGTCCCGTGTCGGGTGCCTCAGCGCGGCGGCTTCATCGACTCATCGGAGGAGCGTCGCGGAGTGTGACGACGATTCGTTCGAGATGGGAGCGTGATCGCGCAGCGCCCCCTCCCGCGCATCCGCGCGCCCCACCCGCGGAGCGGGGGCAGGGCTCCGATCACGCAGACCGTCGTGCGCGACTGCAAACGAAAGGTGTGTGCGAGGAGAGCCCTGCCCCCGCTCCGCGGGTGGGGCGCGCGGACGCGCGGGAGGGGGCTGTTCCCGCGCCTCAGCTCGCGCCGCTCAACGGCTCCTCGGAGCTCGGAAAGCGCTGGCGACCCGCGTCGCGGCGCGTTCGAACGGGCGGCGTGAGCGGCTCGCTCGGCGCGTCAGACACAGCGTCTCCCTCCGTCGCTGCGTCGTGCATCTCTACGGGCGCAGGCGCGTCGCGACGCTGCTCGATCGCGTCGTGCGCGCGTCGTCGCACCTCGTGAACGCCGGGCGTGTCGTCGCCCGCCGGGTCGAGCCGCTTCGCCTCGTCGAGCTGATCGAGGCAGCGTTGCCACTCCGCGCGATCGCACAGCGCGACGGCTTCCTCGCGGAGCACGCGTCCCCTCGCCCGCGCGGCGAGCAGCTCGGGAGGCTCCGTGAGCTCGGGGCGATCGCGCTCGGCCACCTCGTCGACGGAGTTCGTCGAGCGCCACGCGAGCCACGCGACGAGCGCGAGCAGCCCCGCCGCCGCGAGCTGCGCCCAGCGCGAGCGAAAGAGCCTTCGCAGTCGGCTCACGCGCTGACGCACCTGCGGCGCAGGGAGCTTCTCTTCCGCCGCGATCTCTTCGAGCTTCTCGCCCTCGCCCTCACGCAAGAGCCACTCGAAGGTCTTCTGCGCGTCGGCGCCTTCGGGCAGTTCACCCACGGCCCAACGCAGGAGGTCGCGCTCGGCCTGCTGCGCAGCTTCGATCACCTCGGGCGTGTCGATCGTCTCGCGGCGCGCCCTGCGGTGATGGTCCGCGATCTTGTTTCGCGCGACGCCCCAGATCCATCGACGCGCGCCCTCGGGGTCCGTCGGTCGATCGGTCCGCGCGACGGCCTCGGTGAGCGCGGCCTGCACCACGTCGTCGACCTCGCCCTCGGGCACGCGTCGTCGCACCCACGCGGTGAGCGCGGCGCGAAAGCTCTCGGAGGTCCAGTCGTCGTTCATCGCCGGGGGCATCGATGCGTACGTCGTCGGAGCGTCACGGAGTGTGACCGGGAGGCGCGTCGAATCTTCTCAGTCGCTCAGGGCGCGCGGTCGTAGGCGCAGCGCACGCCGAGGTCGTAGTCGTGAAAGGCCGGGTGCTGCCCCTCGCGCCACGTCGCGCGCACGCGGTCGACCTGGTCGTTGTTCCACCCGCCGCCGCGGGCGACGCGCGCGGAGCCCTCTTCGGGCCCTCGGGGGTCGCGCGCGACGCCGGGCGGATACGAGGTCGCGTACCAGTCCGCGGTCCACTCCCAGACGTTGCCGGCCATGTCGAGCACGCCGAAGGGGGACGCGCCGCGGGGGTGTGACGCGACCGACGAGGGCCCGACGCCCTGACAGGATTGAGAGGTCCCGTCGGGCGTCCAGTCGAGGCGATCGCAGTCGGTCGGAGGCTCGTTGCCCCACGGGAATCTCCGTCCGTCGGGGCCCCGCGCGGCGAACTCCCACTCGGCCTCCGTGGGGAGCCTCCCGCCGACGAAGTGACAGTGCGTGAACGCCTGCTGCCAGTCGATGCCCGACACGGGGACGTCGCCCGAGGTCTGCGTCGCTGCCGTGGGCGAGCACGCGCCCGCGGACACGCAGGCCATGTACGCGTCGATGGTGACCTCCGTGCGATCGATGCAGAACGCGCTCACCGTCACCTGGCGAGATGGGTGCTCGTCGGGCGCGCCTTCGCCCTCGGGAGAGCCCATCACGAAGGTCCCGCCGGGGATGAGCACGGCGAGGTCGGGGCACTGCGCGTTCGCTGTCCCTGCGTCGGCGCCCGCGTCGCGCGCGGCGTTCGATCGGAGCGAGCGCCAGCGGAGCGCAGAGGGCTCCGTCGAGACGTTTCGACCGCGGCGTGAGGCGCCTGACGAGAAGAGCCCGCACGCGGGCGCGACCGCGAAGAGGGCCGCGACCGAGAGGGCTGCGATGGATCGGAGTCTGGGAGGGGACACGCGTCGCCGGAGTCTACATGACCGCGGCGACGCGTTCGGAGGGAACGTCAGCGCAGGAGGCCGTAGCCGAGGAGGCGCGAGGCGTAGCGCGTGGCGTCGATGAGGCCCACGTAGTTGCGGTAGCGGATCTGCGCGGCGGTCTGGCGGCGCGCGTCGTCGGCGTGGGCGGGCACGGGCTGACGCGTCGTCGGGTCGAGGATGACGCGCACGCTGCCGTCGGCGGCGTACACGGGGCGCAGGCGCTCATCGACCTCGACCTGGTAGGTGTCGATGAGGAGGTGGTTGGCGTGCGCGATCATGCGCGAGGCGATGCCGCGGTCGATGGCCTCGCCGTCGACGTTGTCGGGGCCGTAGCGACGGGCCACGTAGGTGATGCCCGACTCGGGGTTGCGGAAGCGCACGCGGTCGGCCTCGGGGACGTCGACCTGCTCGACGCCGCCCTCCGTCCAGATGCGCGTGGCGTGGACGGTGGAGAGGTCGGAGTTGAGCGACGAGAACAGCATCGTGTAGACCATCGTCGGGAGCTGCTGGCGGTACCCGATGTTGGGGAACAGGAGCTGCGAGCCCGAGGGGCGCGTGGGCGTCCCCGCGGGGTTGGCGCGCGTGGGGAGCGTCCAGAGCGGGAGGATGTCGGGCGTGAGCTCGGGGAGGCCGCCGGTGCCGCCGCCGTCGACCGTGGGGACGTGCATCGCGACGGTGTCCCAGTCTTCGGAGAGCACGCCGCCGAGGAGGCGGTTGAACGCCTGCGGCATGTCGGTGCCGAAGTTCACCTGGAACTCGCGGCCGTCGAGGTAGAGGCTGCGGGTGATGCTCGAGAACGTGGGGCGCGTGTCCGTGAGCATGATGGCCGCGATGGGCTTCTCGGGGTACGAGCCCGCGCGGCGCATGTACGCGTGGTAGGCCCACGAGCCGCCCTGCGTGTTGTCGTACTCCTCGCCGATGTAGCGGCCGTCGATCACGCCGATGGTGAAGTGCGGCATGGGGTTGTCGGCGTTGTCGTCGGGCACGTCGAAGAGGGTCCGCGTGCCCGGGAGGGGATCGGGCATGGCGTCGAAGTCGCCGACCTCGGGGCGCAGCATGACGCCCGCGAAGAAGTCGAAGATCTCGGTGCCCGCGATGAGGTACGGCCGCATCCAGTTGTCGTCGCGGCGGAGCCTCGAATAGAGCGCGTCGCTGAAGGCCGAGCTGTAGTACGCGGCGTCGCGCGCGACGGTCCAGTGGTAGCCGCGGAGGCGGCGGAAGATGTTGCGCGCGAGGTACGCGGGGATGTTGAGCCCCGTGAACTCTCGCTGCCCTCGGCGGAAGTAGAGCGCGGGGTAGGTGAGCTCGTACTTCTTCACCATGCTCTGGGCGACCTCATAGATGTCGGCGCCCTGGTCGAAGTAGTTGATGTGGGGGTAGCCCGTGCCGATGTCCCACGCGACGCGGTAGCCCCAGCGGAGGGCGTGGCCGCCCGTGCGGGCCTCGTTGGTGGTGCGCCACGACGGGGCCACGGAGGTCGAGGTGTTCGACGTCACGCCGGTTTCGAAGTCGACCATCGCGGCGTGGTCGCGCGGGCCGAAGGAGCAGAGCTGACCGTTGACGATGCGCCAGCGGTAGCGCTCCTTCTCGGCGTCGGTGGCGGGGCGGCAGCGCGCGGGGTCGAAGATGTTCATCTGCCGCGCGAGCTCGGTGTAGTGGATCGGGAGCACGCCCGTCTCCTCGAGCACCGGGTCGCGGTAGTTGATCTGATCGAGCTCGCCGAGCTGCGAGCGGAGGCGCGGAGAGTAACGGTCCTGCGTCTCGGCGGAGGTGCCGCCGCGGGCGGGGTCGAGCTCCATGGTCTCGAGCACGCGGCCGTAGAGGATGCCCATGGCGTAGTGGTCATAGGCGCCGATGCCCACGGTCTCGTCGAAGCGCTCCCACTGGTACTCCATGACGGAGGTGTTGCCGAAGTAGTTGACGCCCGCGTGGGGCGCCTCGGTGTCGGCGATGCCGAGCTCCTCGTCGGTGGGCGCGTCGAGGTAGCGCGGGCCCATGCAGTTGTCGGTGTTCCGCATGGCGCCCTGGTTGCGCACGTTGCTGCAATCCGTGGCGGTGCAGGTCGGCGTGCAGTTGCCCATCGCCGCGGCGTTGCCGTTGTTCGTGCGGAGCTGCCAGTACTGCGGGTTGTAGTTCATCGAGTCGTAGCTCGACACGGGCACGTGGTAGAGCCCGAGCGAGTGGCCGATCTCGTGGAGGGCGATGCCCTTGTAGGCCTCCTGACGGAGGTCTTGCAGGATGCGCTCGGCGCGCGCCTCGGGCGAGAGCGCCGCGTACTTGCGGCGGAACCACCGGGCCACGCCCTGGAGGTCTTCGCTGCCCACGAAGGGCGGCGCGCCCTGGTCCTGGAAGCAGAACCCGCGGCGCTCGAGGCGGCTCATGAGCTCGGTGCGCGTGGCCTCGGCGCGCTCGGGGTCCATGCGACGCAGCGGCGAGGCCTGCTCGAGGAGCGACTGGCTGAGGCGCGAGCCCGGGTCGAAGCCCAGGTTCGCGAGCCAGTGCGGATCGACCATCTCGGCTTCGAGCGTCGTGTTGCGGAGCGACGACTGGAGCACCTCGACGCGCTGCGCGGTCTGCGTCGCCGACGCGGGCACGGGGCTCGTCTGGTCCTCGATCATGCGCGTGTGGAGCGCCGCGCCTCGCACGAAGCTCGCGACGTTGGACTGCGTGAGCCCCGCGGCGCGCGCGGCGTGGCGGCCGTCGACGGCCTGCGTGCGCGCGTCGATCTCGGTGTCGCTGTAGCCCGCGCGCTGCACGGCTGCGGGGTTGCGGACGATGCGCGAGAAGCGCTGCGCGGCGGCGCCCTCGACGAAGTCCTCGACGCTGAGCTCGCCGTTCGCCATGAGGATGTAGTCGCGCTGCTGCGCGGCGGCGTAGTCGACGGAGCGGCCCATGTTGAAGCCGCCGTTGCACACGATCTCGCCCGTGAGGGGATCGTAGCCCCAGTGGGCGATGCCGCCGAAGGGCGCGCGGGTGTTGCCCGGCCAGTAGGTGATGTGGTGGTAGCGCAGGTCGCCGAGGCGCGCGCGGTACCCGACCTCGCGGCAGGCGCGGGCGTTGTCACCGGGCATCACGGGGTTGTGGCAGAGCACCACCGCGGGGCCGTTGGTGTCCTTGGGCTTCGGCGCGAGCCACGCGCCGTCGACCTGGGCGACGGTCTGCGGGTCGAAGAACTGCGAGTGGCACGCGTCGCGCGCGCCGCCGGTGCGACGGCACTCGACCTCGCGGGAGTTCGCGATGGCCGACATGATGGCCGCGTTCCAGCTGTCGATGATGTCCTCCGAGGGGCCGCGGATGACGGTCGACGGGGCGTCTTGCGCGGTGGGCAGACGGGGCGACTCGACGCCCACGTGGTTCTGCATCTCCGCGGGCATCTCCTGGTTGGTGTAGTACGCGATCGTGCGCACGGCGCGCTCGCGGTAGGGCAGCGTGCAGCGGCCCATGACCGTGTCGCACTGCGAGCCCGGGTGCGCGCTCGGGCACTGGTCCGCGGTGCCGTCGTTGTTGGCGTCGGTGTTCGCGGTGCACGCCACGGCGGGCGCGATGTGCGACTGCATCCACAGGTTGTGGATCATCGCGAAGCGGTGGAAGTTGCGGTCGTTGATGCCGTAGCCGTTGTCGAAGCCGTTGCGCTCCGCGCGCGGTCCGCCCACGAGGTCGAAGGGGTGGCGCGTGAGCTCGAGCGGTTCGAAGTCGCGGTCGACGACCCTGCGGAACGACGTGCGGATCGTCGCCTCCTGCGGGTTGCAGGAGTACACGGGTCCCTGCGCGAAGAAGTTCGCGATGAGGCACGTGGGGATGGGCTCGTCGAAGATGTCAGACATCTCGGGGTTGACGAGCCACTTCGAGGTCACGTCGAAGTAGCCGCCGGGGTGGCGCGCGGCGCGGAGTGAAGCGTCGGTCTCGGTGGCGTCGACGCAGCGTCCGCTCTCGTCGCGGACCTTGCCCGGCTCGATCTCGCAGAAGTTGTTGGCGTTGGCCGACCGGGGGTTGGTCTCGTCGAACGCGACGGGCGAGAACGACAGGCCGCCGAAGAGCGACCCGTAGAACATGAACGACCAGTCGGGGTTGTCGACGAGGTTGCGCGACCAGTCGACGCGGATGTAGTCGCGGTCGTACCAGCGCCGGTCGTTGGAGTTCTCGCTCACGACGTTGAGCGGCTCGCCCGTGGTGGGGTTGTAGTCGTTGCGGATGTCGAACTGCGACTCGATGCGGTAGGCCGCGACGATGAGGCCGTTCTGCGTGCGCGAGGCCCTGCGGCCGGCGCCGTCGGAGCCCGTGACGTACTCGTAGCTCTTGCGCGCGAGGAGGAGGTTCTCTTGAATCTCCCAGTGCACCCGGTCGACGTCGTCGTAGGTGCCGACGGGCATCATGGTCTGGTCGACGGGGGCGTCGACGACGAAGTTCTCCATGTAGAACTCGGGGTCGTCGGCGGCGTTGGTGTAGTCACGGCCGACGAGCCACTCCTTGCGGATGTGCCCGTCCGCGACGCGGTTGATGGCCGGTCGCTCCTCGGCGCAGTTGGCCGATCCGAGGGTGACGGCCGCGAGCGCCAGGAGTGAGAGAGACCGCCATGTGCGATGGCGATCGCCGTCGCGGGAGCGTTTCGAAGACATCGAGAGGTTACCTCCGGAGAATTGCGCGTGACCTGCGGCTGCGTCGCACGCGGCGCGTTGCCCGCGCGGCCGACGAAGCCGGGAAGCTACTACGGTCCCCCGGGGCGTGGAACGGGGGTCAACGGAGCTCCGCGGCGCGCGCCACGCGCCTCTCCCGACGCCCCGATCGACAGACCGGCGGCGGTGGGGAGGCGTGGGGCCGACGCGACGGTGGCGCGACCGCGCTGCGATGGATCGCACACTCACCCGAGCAACCGCTCGCCCCACCGGAAACCTCGCCGCCCCTTCTCGAGCCCCCTCCGCCCCTACTCGGAGACCTCGCGGACCCTTCTCAACCACCTCGCGGACCTCTCAGATGGGTGAACAGACCGTGAGCTTTATCGCGCATGGTGAAACAGACCCGCTGCGTCGGTCATCCCATGGGCAGCCGTCTGACCAACCTCCTCGACGACGGCGCATGGAGTCTTCGTATGACCGCAGGTCTTCGCCCGCGGGCGCGCTTCGTTGCTGCGCTCGCGACGGTCTCGCTCGCCCTCGGATGCGGCGGAACAGAGAACACCCCGAGCGTCGTGTCTCCGCGTGATGCGGCTGTGACCGACGGCCCGACCGGCGACGTCTCGACGCCCTCGGGGCCCTCGTTCACCGCGAGCTGCGTGTATATGAACCCCTTCTCGCGCGCAGAGGAGTGCCGCGACTACATCGATCCGCTCTCGACCCCCGCGTCCGTGGCGACCGACTGCACCAACCAGCGCGGGACCTTCCGCATGGGGATGGCCTGCTCGTATCCCTCGGCGCTCGGTCAGTGTGAGATCCGTCAGGCCAACACCGACGCGGTGCGGGTGACCTTCCCCGGCTCGGATCCGTCGCAGTGCGCGGCCACGCAGCGGGGGTGCTCGGTCTTCGCGCGCGGCGCCTTCACGCCCCTCGGCGTGTGCGCGGGCGATGGCGGCGTGACCCCCACGGACGCCTCGACCCCGGCGGCGAGCGTGTATCTCCCGGCGGTGCGCGAGTGTCGCGACCCGCTCCCCGGCCAGGCCCGCGGCAACGGCCCCAACGGACAGGTCTGCACCTGGTCCGCGGTGGCGGGCGCCACGGAGTCTGGTCGTCGCTACGAGGACTACGCGTCGTGCGATCGCGTGCGCACGCAGCGGCCCTACTACCCCGTCGATCCCGGACGTCCGCGCGGAGATGACCCGCGCCTCCGCGATCCGGCCTATGCCGCAGAACTCTCGTGGGTTCGCAGCCAGGTCGAGTCGAGCGCGTGCGTGTGCTGCCACTCGACGCGCGCCCCCCAGGGACCGTCGAACTGGTACCTCGAGGCGCCCGGCAACTGGATCGATTCCTTCGAAGACACGGGCCTCGCGCTCGGCGCCATGTGGATCGACTCGCGCGCCCTCGGCGCCTATCCCGCGTCGGAGAACAACGGCTTCGACCGCGTCCGTACGGGCATCCCCAGCACCGATCCCGAGCGCATGGTGAGGTTCTTTCAAGCCGAGCTCGCGCACCGCGGACGGACGCGCGAGTCGTTCTCGGGCATCGATCCCTTCGGCGGGCCCATCTACGACCAGATCGTGTTCACGCCCTCTCCGTGCACCGGCACCGACGGCATCGCGAGCGACGGAACCCTCCGCTGGACGGGCGGCGCCGCGCGGTACGTCTACGTGCTCGACGCGGGCTCGGCGAACCCCGGCGTTCCTCCGAACCTCGACCTCCCTTCGGGGACGCGCTGGCGCTTCGACGTGGCCCCCACCGACGCCCCCATCGCGAGCGGCGTGGCCTACGGTCGAACGCCCCCGGGCGCGACGCAGCGATTCCCTGCGACGGGCGCCCCTGCGCCGCTCCAGGCCGGCGCGAGCTACTACCTCTACGTGCTCGCCGACGTGGGCATCCCGATCACACGCTGCACCTTCACCGCGCCGCGCTGACCGCTTCGATCATCGATCAGGGAGCGCGACGCGCACGGGCGTGAGATGCGCGTCGAGGTCCCCTCCCCCGAGCTGTCCCGACGCGTTGAACCCCCAGCACCACAGCGCCTCGCCCGAGAGCTCCGTCGCGCACGCGTGACGGAGCCCCACCGAGAGCGCGTTCAGCCGAACACCCGCCGGAACGCGCACCGCCACCATGCGCTCACCCTCCGTCGAGGTGGTGGTTCCGTCGCCGAGCTCCGACTCGTTGTTGCGTCCCCAGCAGAGCGCGCGGCCCGACTCGGTGAGCGCGCAGACGTGCATCTCGCCGACGCCGATCGAGCGCAGCGCCTCGTCCGCGCGGAGCGTCACCGCGGGCATCGAGGTGAGCGCGCCCCAGCACCGCGCCGTGCGACGTCCTTCGAGGAGCGCGCAGGTGTTGAGCCCGCTCGCGCGCGCCTCGATCACGGTCGTCAGCGCCAGCCCGTCGTCGCCGAGCGCGTCGATCATCGCGTCATGCGCGTCGGCCGTTCCGTCACCGAGCTGCCCCGCGGAGTTGTCGCCCGCACACCGCAATCGCCCTGAAGTTCCGTCGATCCAGAGGCCGCAGCGATGCGCGTCGCCGAGCGTCACCGACGTCGCCCCTCGAAGCTCGGTGATCTCACGGAGAGCCCCTCTCGTTTGCTCCCCCCAGCACCACCACGCGCCGTCGGCGAGCTGCGCGCAGGCCGTCTTCGCGCACGCGGTCACGGCGCGCACGTCGGCGATGCCTGACACCCGCTCGGGCGTCGCGCGGGTGTCGCCGCTCGCGCCGAGCTGGCCTTCGCCGTTCTCTCCCCAGCACCACACGGCACCCTGTGACCGCGCGCAGGAGAAGCGGTCTCCCATCGCGACCTCGTCGACGCTCGCGACGCCCGCGACGAGCAGCGGCGAGGGCGCCGGCGCGGTGAGCGTGCGACCGAGCGCGCCGCCCCACGGGCTGCCCCAACACCACGCGTAGCCCGCGACCGTCGCGCAGCTTCGAAGGCCGCCCGCGGAGACGCTCCCGTAGCGCCACGTGAGCTCCTCGCGGGCCTCGTCTGCGACGTCGACGCTCGCCTCGCGTGACGCGTCGCGCTCGGCGCCCAGGGGCTGCGCGAAGCGACACGCCGAGAGCGCGAAGACGAGGGCGATCCGGTGACCCGTGACGGCGCCCGATGCGCCCCGTGCTGACATTGACACCGTGAGGTTTTTCTGTGACGGATCTCGCCGATCCCTCCCAAGGATACCGAGAGCTGGTGCGCATCGCACCGGGGGAACTCTCACCGTTTCACAGGAATTTCACCGCCATGCGCAACACCCGCTCCCTCTTCGTCTCCGTGGTCCTCGGCACGATGGTGTCCGCCTCCGCGTGCGCGCCCGTCGACGGCGACGAGGTCGCATCGTCGACGCAGGAGCTCGTGCTGCCGGGCACGTACTCGATCTGCGCGTCCGTGCCGCACGCCCTCGAGTGCCAGTCGACCTCGCTCCGCCGAACGCGCGACACCGGGCTCTCACCCGTGGTCCCGATCCTCGACCCGACGGCCGACCCGCTCGATCCCGTGGCGCGCACCTGCACCGTGACCGCCGACTGCATGGCCGCGGCGCTGCCCATGAACTCCTGCGGCGGATACCGCTACATCGGGATCAACCGGGTGTCGGCCACCAACTTCAACAGCGCCGCCGCCGCGTGCATCGGCCGCTACGTCGCGTGCAGCCCCTACGCGCCGAGCTTCGTCGCCGACGACGAGCGCACGTGGACGAGCACGAAGGTCCTCGCCCGCGTGGCCTGCTGCGCGGGTCGCTGCGTGACCGCGTCGCCGTACTGACCTCACCCACCGGCCGCGTCACCGCGTGCGTGGCCCGCGGCAAGCATCCCAACGCGGCCATGAAGAACACGATCCGCTCTCCCGCGGTCGCGGGGCTCTTCTACCCGGCATCTCCGCGAGAACTCACCGCCACCCTCGACGCGCTGATCGCGCAGGCGCGAACGGACCGCGCCGAGGCGCGCCCCAAAGCGCTCATCGTGCCGCACGCGGGCTTCGTCTATTCGGGGCCCGTCGCCGCCACCGCGTACGCCGCCGTCGCCCCGTGGGCCTCAGAGATCCGCCGCGTGGTGGTCCTCGCGCCCGCGCATCGGGCGGCGGTGCAGGGACTCGTCGCGGCAGGCGCGAGCGCGCTTCGAACGCCCCTCGGTGACGTCGCGGTCGACGTCGAGGCCATCGAGCGCGCGGGCATCTGCAACGACCCCGCCGCGCACGCGAGAGAGCACGCCGTCGAGGTGCACCTGCCCTTCATCCAGCGGTTCTTTCCCGACGCGAAGGTGGTGCCGCTGCTCGTGGGCGACGCCTCGCCCGCCGAGGTCGGACGCGCGCTCGAGGCCCTGTGGGGCGGCGACGAGACGCTCATCGTCGTGAGCAGCGACCTGTCGCACTACCTCCCCTACGACCAGGGCCGCGCCGTCGACGCAGACACGGCCGAGTTGATCGTGTCGCTCGCACGAGGCGTGCTCCCCGAGCGGGCCTGCGGCGCCGCGGCGATCAACGGACTCCTCTGGGTGGCCCGCCATCGAAAGATGCGCGGCGAGCTCCTCGACCTTCGAAGCTCGGGCGACACCGCGGGACGCTGCGACGAGGTCGTGGGCTACGGAGCCTTCGCGTTCCACGAGTCCGAGGAGGCCCCCGATGCTTGATGACACCACCCTCTCGACGCTCGCGAACTTCGCACGAGCGTGCATTCGTGAGGCCCTCGGCGGAGCGCCCGCGGAGGTTCCGCGCGGCGGCGTCTTTGACGAGCCCGCGGCGACCTTCGTGACGGTGCACCACGCTGATGGAGAGCTCCAAGGGTGCATCGGTCGCCTCGTGGCCTCGCGTCCGCTCTCGGTCGACGTGCGCGCCAACGCGCTCGCGGCGGCCTTTCTCGACGCGCGCGGAACGTCGCTCACGCTCGACGAGGTCGACGGCCTCGACGTCGAGGTGTCGGTGCTCACGCCGACGGAGCGCGTCGCGTTCGATGGCTCCGAGCGAGGCGCCCGCGCCGCGTTGCGGCCCGGCGTCGACGGGGTCTTGATGGAGCTCGGTCAGCATCACGGGACCTTCCTCCCGCAGATGTGGGAGCACTTCCGCGAGCCGAAGGAGTTCCTCGATCAGCTCAAGGTGAAGTCGGGCCTCTCGACCCGCTTCTGGTCGCCCGACATCGCGCTCTTTCGCTACACCGTGCAGGCCGGTCACAGCCCTTCGAACATCCCGAAAGAGGCGCAGCGATGAGCCATCCGAGCGTCCCCGAGTCGAGCCATCCCGCGCGCTGGTGGCACCGCCTCGATGACGGTCGGATCCAGTGCGACCTCTGCCCGCGCGAGTGCCAGCTCCACGACGATCAACGAGGCATGTGCTTCGTTCGAAAGCGCGAGGGCGACGGCCTCGTGCTCACGACCTGGGGCCGCTCGTCGGGCTTCTGCGTCGACCCCATCGAGAAGAAGCCGCTCTACCACTTTCTCCCCGGGTCGAGCGTGCTGTCGTTCGGCACCGCGGGCTGCAACCTCGCGTGCCGCTTCTGCCAGAACTGGGACATCTCGAAGTCCCGCTCCGTCGACACGCTCGCCGACGCGGCCTCGCCCGAGGCCATCGCGCGCGCCGCGGTGAACGCAGGGTGCGAGAGCGTCGCGTTCACCTACAACGACCCGGTCATCTTCGCCGAGTACGCGATGGACGTCGCCGACGCCTGCCACGCCGTCGGCCTCCGCACCGTCGCCGTCTCCGCGGGCTACATGCACGCGGCCCCGCGGCGCGAGTTCTACGAGAAGATCGACGCGGTCAACGTCGACCTCAAGGCCTTCACCGAAGAGTTCTATCGCGAGCAGACCGCCTCGGAGCTCGCGCCCGTGCTCGACACCCTGCGCTACCTCGCGCGCGAGACGTCGGTGTGGACGGAGGTCACCACGCTGCTCATCCCCGGTCTCAACGACGGCGACGACGAGCTCCGACGCCTCTCGGACTGGGTCGCGCGCGAGCTCGGCACCACCGTGCCCCTCCATTTCTCGGCCTTTCACCCGGACTACAAGCTCACGGACGTGCCCGCGACGCCCCCCGCGACGCTCACCCGCGCGCGGGGGATCGCGCTCGCTGCGGGGCTCCTGCACGTCTACACGGGCAACGTTCACGACGTCGACGGCGAGTCGACCCGCTGCGCGACCTGCCACGCCGTCGTGGTCTCGCGCGACTGGTACGACATCCTCGAGTACCGCCTCGATGACCAGGGCCGGTGCCTCGCCTGCGGCGCCGCGCTCGCAGGCCGCTTCGGCGCGTACCGCGGGAGCTTCGGGCGCAGGCGCGTTCGGCTCCACCTCGGCACCTGAAAAGACTCTCACAACTTCTCGCGAACGCGACGGACCTCGGTGTAGCGTAGCGGCTTCACGCCCACACGCTTCGGAGGGATGTCGCGCGATGGATGGCAGTTCGAACCTGGTTCCTGAGGTCCGCTGGAGCTTCTCCGCAGGGAGGGTCGGCGCCGAGGCGTGGTCGGTGGTGCACCTCGACGCGCGCGAGGCCGTGTCAGACCTCTACCGCGCTCAGATCGTGCTGGTGATGGAGTCGGGCGGCGGCGCGCTCGACGAGCTCCTCGGCGCCCCGGCCTCGCTCGAGACGCACCGCGGCGGCCTCGTGCGGTCGATCAAGGGCGTCGTCGCCGAGGTCGAGGAGCTCGGCACCACGGCGCAGCATCGCTTCGTCCGCGTCGACGTCGTGCCCGCCCTGTGGACGCTCTCGGAGCGCAGTGATTGCCGTATTTTTCAGGGCAAGAACACCGTCGACATCATCCGCGCGGTGCTCTCGGACGCGGGGATCTATCAGGGCCCCGGCGCGCTGCGCATCGACGGCGCGCTCGACGCCTTTCCCACGCGCGAGTACTGCGTGCAGTACAGCGAGACCGACCTCGCGTTCGTGCGGCGGCTCCTCGAGGACGACGGCATCCCCTTCTACTTCGACCACGAGGGCGAGGGCGGCGAAGCGCTTGTGATCTGCGCCGACGAGCACGTGTGGACGCCCGTCCCGACGCTCGACAACGGCCCCGTTCGCGTGCTCGACGCGGGCCTCTCGACGGCGCGCACCGAGACCCTCACGTGGTTCGACGAGCGCCACTCGCTGCGGCCTTCGAGCGTCGTGGTGCGCGACTTCGACTTCACGCGACCGCGCGCCGCCATCGACATGACCGGCCGCCAGGGCCAGGGCCAGCGCGCGCTCTTCGAGTACCCCGCTCGCGCCACGATCACGGGCTACGACGACGGCTCGCGCGCGTACAAGCAGCACAACACCGCGCGCATCGCGAAGCTCCGCACCGAGGAGCACGCGACGCGCGTCCACCGCGGACACGGCCGCGGCAACGTCACGGGCTGCGCGCCGGGTCGCAGCCTCACGGTCACGGGCCACGAGCGCCCCGAGCTCGATCGCCGCTACCTCGTCACCTCCGTCGAGCACCGCGGACACGACTGGAGCATCGTCCCCGAAGACGTGCTCGCGAGCGCGCGCTTCCGCGAGATGCTCCACGACGCGCAGCTCCGCGCGCCCGATGGAACCCGTGGCGATGGCCGCTATGGCAACCGCGTCGAGACGCACCGCATCGACGAGAACCCCGCGTCGGTACCGTTCAGGCCCGAGCGCGTCACGCCGCGACCCCTCGTCGAAGGGCCGCAGACCGCGAGGGTCGTGGGCCCTCCTGGCGAAGAGATTCACACCGACTCGCACGGCCGCGTGAAGGTGCAGTTCCACTGGGATCGCCAGGGCCGCGAAGACGACCAGAGCTCGTGCTGGATCCGCGTGGCGCAGACGATGGGCGGCGGCAACTGGGGCTTCGTGTTCATCCCGCGCATCGGCATGGAGGCCGTGGTGAACTTTCTCGAGGGCGACCCCGACCGACCGCTCGTGACCGCGTGCGTGTTCAACGGCGAGAACCAGCCGCCCTACGAGCTCCCCGACAACAAGACCCGCACGAGCTTCAAGACCAACACCACGCCCACCGACGGCGGGTTCAACGAGATCCGCTTCGAGGACAAGAAGGGCCTCGAGCAGCTCTTCACGCAGGCGCAGCGCAACCTCGACACGCTCATCAAGAACGACGAGTCGCACACGGTCAACCGCCACCGCACGAAGTCCGTCGCCGGCGAGGAGTTCAACACCATCATGAAGAACCGCGTCTCGCGGGTGATGGAGAACGACTCGCACACCGTCGACGGCAACCACGAGATGGAGGTGCACGGCGGTCAAGGGTCGTCGCTCTCCGTCGACAACGACCGCCAGGTTCACGTGGGCGGCAACCAGACGAGCACCGTCGAGAAGAACCAGGTCTCCACCGTGATGATGGCCTCGGCCGAGACCGTCGGGATGGCGAAGGCGGTGCAGGTCGGCCTCGCGTATCAGGTCACCGTCGGCGCGCGCTTCGAACTCGTGTGCGGCAAGTCGCGCCTCACCATGGACGCCTCGGGCAAGATCACCCTCGCGGGCAGCGAGATCGCCATCACGGCCACGGGGCCCGTCGCGGTCAACGGCGCCGTCATCGACCTCAACTGACCGATGCAGTTCGTCAATCACACGCCCTTTCCCGCGATGGTGTTCGAAGCGCGCGACCACGACGACGCGCCCCACCACGTGCTCGTGCTCCGCGCGACGATGACCCTCGCGCACGGCCCCGCGCGACTCTCGACGGAGCAGCGAGACCTCGTGCTCGGCGACCGTCACTACGGCGATCCCGCGGAGAGCTCGGTGATCGAAGAGAGCGACCTCGCGCCCTACAAGCCCGCCACCGACGTGCTCGTGCGAGGCACGGCGAGACCTCCCGGCAACACACCCGCGACGTCGTGGGAGGTCACCGCAACCGTGGGCCCTCGCACGTCGCGCCTCCGCGTGACGGGGCCGCGATGGTGGCTCCGCGCCGATGGAGATCAGTGGAGGCTCAGCGATCCCCTCGCGACGGCGGCCGTTCCGCTGCGCTACGAGCTCGCGTACGGCGGCACCGCGCGAGGCGATCAACGCGAGGAGCGCTGTGAAGACAACCACGTCGGCGTGGGCTTCGCGCCTCGCTGGTGGCGCGACGGAAGAGACCGCATCGAGGCGCCGCAGATCGAGTGGCCCGACGACGCGCTCACGAGCATCGACCGCCCCATCGCGCCCGCGGGCTTCGGCGCCACGGGTCGCGCGTGGACCTCGCGGCGCTCTCTCGCGGGCACCTACGACGAGACCTGGAGGACGACGAAATGGCCTGCGATTCCAGGTGATTTCGACATGCGGTACTGGTGCGCCGCGCCGCGGGGGCTCGGTGGCGAAGGGCACCTCCGCGGCGACGAGCGCGTGCGCATCACGGGCGTCGGCGCGCAGCCGGTGATCGAGTTCGCGCTGCCGGGGCACGACGTGTTCGCGCTCCTGCGGCACGAGAGCGGGATGATGATGCCCGTGAAGATGAAGCTCGACACGGTCTCGATCGACGCCGACGCGCTCGAGGTGGGGCTCGTGTGGAGGCTCGTCACGGGCGTCGAGCCCGCGATCCGCGTGATGGAGGCGAGGATGGAGTTCCGAGAGCCCGCGGAGGTCGCGCGCCATGGCGGATGACAAGGAGACCGCGCGTCAGCTCGGCGTCCCGGTGGTGGTGTTCACGCGTCCCGACGTGTGCAAGAGCCCCGTCGCGCCGGTGCCGTATCCCATCATCGCGCCGCTCGACACGAGCATCCTCATCGCCCCGACGGTGCGCGCGACGTCGGTGCCGACCTTCACGCTGCGGAGCCGTATTCCGCTGGTGATCGGCGACGAGGCGGGCATCGGAATGGGGGTTCGATCGGGCACGTTCTCGGGCACCGGGCTCACGTGGCCCACGGGGTCGAGCAGCACCGTGAGGGCCGAGAAGTTCCTCCTCGTGCGCCACAACGACCCCTTCATGATGAACGGCGGAAACACCACCGGGAAGCTGGTCTATCAGCCCGGCGGCGCTCCCCGCGCGCGCATCGACGGCCTCGGTCGGCCCACGCGGCTCACCAACCCGACCATCCAGCCCACGCCCAAGGAGCAGGGCTGGTTCGACTGGGCGGGCGAGAAGGCGGGCAACGCGTGGGACGCGACTTCGAACGCCGCGGGCAACGCGTGGGACGCCACTTCGAACGCCGCGGGCCAGGCATGGGACGGGACGAAGTACTACGCGGGCGAAGCCTACGAGTACGGCAAGTACATCAACAACGAGTACAAGGTCGTGCCGCGCGCGCTCGGGGGATTGCAGGCCGTTGGCGGCGCGGGCGAGATGGCCCTCGGCGGCGCGGGCCTCGCGGCGCCCACGGGCATCACGCAGGTCGCGGGCGGCGTCGCCGTGGTGCACGGCTTCGACAACACGAGCACCGGGCTCCGTCAGCTCTGGAGCGGCGAGTACACCAACACGGTCACGCACGACGCGGCCGCGGGCACGGCGAGGCTCCTCGGCGCGAGCGAGGGAACGGCCGACATGATCGGCAACGTAACCGACCTCACGGCGGGCGTCGCGGCGCCCGCTACGGTCG
This sequence comes from Myxococcota bacterium, assembly GCA_052035985.1. Classification (GTDB taxonomy): domain Bacteria; phylum Myxococcota_A; class Polyangia; order Polyangiales; genus CAISKJ01. The sequence continues at coordinate 24,912 of JBPOHC010000015.1, forward strand.
CCAAGGGGCTGATTTCGAAGGAGGCGCAGGCCCTCGCGAAGCAGGAGGCGCAGGCCCTCGCGAAGAAGGAGGCCGAGGCCCTCGCGAAGAAGGAGGCCGAAGCCCTCGCGAAGAAGGAGGCCGAAGCCGCCGCGAAGAAGGAGGCGCAGGCCGCCGCGAAGGAGGGCGCCGACGGCGTGCGCGTGCTGAAGAAGCCGCTGCGGCCCGACACGTCGAAGGTGAAGTACCCCGACGACATGTCGAAGTACAAGAAGCCCGACGGGTCGTGGGATTGGCCTGGAAACAAGGGCTTTGACGGCGTTCCCAAGGACGACGTGCTCAAGCCCGGATCGGTGATCGACCGCTTCGGCGGCAACAACGGGTCGTACTTCTCTCCGCCGGGCACGCCCTTCGAAGCGCGCGCCCTCTCGCCCGACAGCCTCACGGCCCCGTACCGATCGTTCGAAGTGCTGCGCCCGCTCCCCGTGCAGAGCGGCGGCATCGCGCCCGCCTTCGGCATGCCCGGCGGCGGGACGCAGTTTCTCACGGGCCCCAAGCTCGGAGACCTGCTCAACCCGGGGCAGCCGGGCGGCGCGTTCCTCCGAGAGATCTTTTAGAGCGCTTTCAGCGAGGCGGCAGCTCTCCGCCGAAGGGCGGAAAGACGTCGTCAGGTCGACGGTGCGTGTACCAGTAGTTCTGGTTGGTGCGCACCCACGCGTCGTTCATCAGCCTCAGCACCGCGTCGCGCGCGGCCTCTTCGCGCGTGCGATACACCCGCTCGTCGGAAGCCTCGCCGCGCTCGATGTAATAGACGCGCCACGCGCCCGTGGAGCCGGGCTCCACCACGAGGCGATCGTTCTTCTCGGTCATCGGCTGACCGGGCTCCCACACGGCCCCGATGGGAAAGCCCTTCGCGGTCACGTGTCGCGTCACCGTCTCGGGCGTCACCGAGAAGAAGTCGTGCCAGTTGCGGTCGTTCATGTCGGCGCCCGACACGATCTGCTCCTGGATCCACGCCGTGAGGTCCCCGCGGAGCAAGGCTTCGATCTGCTCTTCCTCGTTGCGCATCAACGGCGATCGTACGCGGAACGCCCGCGCGCCGTCACGGATCGCGCACGTCTTCTCTCCCCCTCTCTTCAGCGCCTGGGGAGCAGGGTGTCGAGGTGGGCGTCGAGCTCCGTCGAGAGCGCCGCCACGATGGCCGCGGGCGAGGTCGCGTCGAGGTACGGCAACCTCACCATCGAGGGCTTCGGGAGCCGCTTGCGGAGGTCCGCGCAGAACGCGTCGGCTGCCGTCGTGCGGCTCGCGCTCTCGCCTTCGAGCATCGTCACCGCCTCGGCCATCGCCGAAGGGAGCCCCGGCGTCGCCCGCAGCGTCTGGAGGTACGGCGCGAGCTTGACGTCAGCGCGGTTCATCACGATCGCGCGCGGCGCCCGACCGAGCTTGTCGAGGCGCTTCGCGAGAAAGAGCACGTCGTCGCGCGCCGCCGCCGTGGGGGCGCTCACGAGCGCGTAGGCCGCCCCCTCGCCGAGCAGAAGCTCCGAGGCGTTGTTCGCGAGCGTGACGAAGCGCTCCCGCACGATCGCGAGGTCGCCGAAGAGGGCCGCGGTGTTGCGCACGAGCGTGGGGCCCGTGACCCGTCCGATGACCCCTTCGAGGTGCCCCGCGCCCCACGAGAGAACGCCTCCCGAGGGCTTCGGCGCAGAGGGCGCGTCGATGCCGCGGGCGGCGATGCCAGCGAGCCACGAGACCGTGCGGCCGCCGAGGAGCGCCGCGAGTCGACCGGGATAGGTCACGAAATCGATGGCGTGACGCGAGGGCGCCGTGTCGATCACCACCACGTCGAACTCGCCGCGCGACGCCGCGTGCGCGACGAGGTTCATCGCGACGAGCTCGTGAACGCCCGCCGCCGCGTCGGCGAGGCCCACATAGAGCGGGTTCGCGAGCACGCGCGCGCGGGCCTCGGGCTCGTGTTCGAAGAGCTGCTCGATGAAGGTGCGCAGCGAGCGACGGGGATCGGGCATCAGGGCCGAGAGCCTCCCCTTCGCCTCGGGGAGCGACACGCGGCTCACGGCGTCGGTGATGGGCACCCCCATCGCGCCCGCGAGCCTTCTGGCAGGGTCGATCGTGACGATGAGCGTCGACCGCCCCGAGCGCGCGAGCGAGAGCGCCAGCGCCGCCGACGACGTGGTCTTGCCCACGCCGCCTCCGCCCGCGCATACGACGACGAGCGGCGCCTTCACGCGGCCCCCTCCGCGCGCAGCCACCGCGCGACGTCGTGCGCCGACGGATCGACGGGCGCCAGCGGCACCCTCCAGATCGCGTGACGCTTGAGCGAGAGCGCCTCGAGCGACGCGGCCACCTCGGCGCTCGCGACCTCACGCGCGTCGAGCACGTCGACGAGCGAACGCGCCGCAACCGCGACGGGGCCGCTCCCTGAGGCGAGCGCGCGGGCCTCTCCGATGGCGGCTGCGGGAAGCGAGAATGGCACCCTGTTGACCACGACGCGCGCGACCTCGATGCCCACCTCGTGCGAGATCGCCGCGCAGAGCTCGATGGTCTCTTCGATCACGAGCCGCTCGGGGAGCGTCACCACGAGGATCGACGCGCGGCCCGGTGAAACAAGCTCCTTCGCGACGCGGTCGCACATGTCGAAGAGGGGGCCCGAGCCGAGAAAGTCTCTGCCCTGACGGGGTACGCGGAGCCACGCGACGCCGTGTCCGGTGGCGGGCATGTCGACGATGACGCGCACGCCTGGACGCTCGGCCACGACCTGCCGCACGGCTTCGAGCATCGCGAGCTCGCGGATCGCAGGCGCGGCGCGCAGGAGCGGACGCATCGCGAAGTTGTCGAGCGCGAGCTTCGCCACGGTGGCCGAGCCGAAGAGCGGCGTGGCGCCCTTCTGAATGGCCTCGCCGGGCTTGATGACGATGTGCTCGACGTTGCGGTGCGCGCCCGCGAGCGCTCTGCGGCCCGACTCTCCGTCGCCGAACTCGACGAGGGCGGCCATGCCGTGGGTCTCTGCGTCGAGGGCCGCGAGGGCCGCGGCGACGGTGGTCTTGCCGACGCCGCCCTTGCCCATCACGAGCACCGCGGGGGCGAGGCTCCTCGGCGGCATGCGCGGAGGAGGTCTTGAATCGAGAGGGTTCATCGCGCCGCTACTCGTCAGGCCGGTTGGCCATGGCCTCCATGACCTCGTACATCATCAGCACGTAGGCTTCACGGACGAAGCGCACGTACCTCGGCGACGTGAGCCCCGCGGCCCGCACGAGCGACTCGATGCCCGCGAGGGTCCGCCGCCACGAGGCTTCGACGTCGGCGAAGGTCCACTCGCCCGTGATGACCGGCGTCGAGCGGTTCGACGCGAGGTCCATCTCGTAGTCGATCCAGTCGTCGGCGATCTGCACGAACATCGAGACGTCGTACATCCACGCCCGCGCCCCCTCGCCCGCGTAGCGCACCACGGGGAAGAGCAGCCCGTCGATGGTCCCCTCGACGCCCGCGAGTCGGTGCCCGAGGCCCTTGGGATCGGGCTCTCCGCGCATGGCGCGCACCTCCGCGCGGATCCACTCTCGGACCCTCCGCATGGCCGCTTCGAAGGCCGCGCGGTCGGCGCCGTCGAGGTCGCGCGCCATTTCGCTGGCAAGGGCGCGGGTGAGCGCGAGCTCCGGCGAGTCGGGCGGAGAGGTCCCTGCGATCACGGCTTCGAGGCGAGGTCCGCGGAGCTCGGGGGCGTCGGTCATGCAGTGGTCGAAGACGTGGTCGACCACGACGATGAAGGCCGCGATGAGCGCGATGCGTCTGTGCTGGTCTTGATAGGCGACGCGGCCCATGAGCTCCATCGCGCCGCGTCCGAGGAGCGCGAGCGCGGGGTTGGGCAGCGCGAGGCGGTTGCCGACCTCGGTGACGAGCCTGACCATCGGCGGTCGGCGCGGCGCGCAGAAGAGCGCGGTGTACGGGGCCGACGCGTAGAGGTCGCACGCGCCGATGCGCAGCTTCTCGTAGAAGCGCTCGCCGAAGAGCGCGGGCCAGTGCGCGCGCACGAGCGGCACGACGTGGAGGTCGAAGTGCCGATGCGCCGTCGCGCGGATACCCTTCGCGAGGTTGGCGACGGAGCGGTCGGGTGTGCCCAGGAGCGCCCTCAAGGCCGCGACGCGTTCGGCGCGCGGGCCGAGCGCTGGTGAGGGTTTCGAAGGGGCCGTCGGAGGTTCGTCGCGCTCGAGGTCCACGGCGCAGAGTTCGACGCAACGGCCTGCGGCGTCAACGACGGGCGCGCGAGGCGCTGCACTTTCTCCCGCGCGCAGAATCGCCCTGGGGCCGCGTGGCTACGATTGACGACGTCTCCGCGGGCGCGTTGCAATCGCCGGATGCACCTCCGATCCCGCGCGCTCGTCGCCCTCTCGGTCGCCTCGATGACCGCGTGCTTCGACGCAGACCAGGCGACCACGTGGGACCCCTCGGACGGCGCGCCCGCCGACGCTCCGTCGGGCGTCGATCGCCCCGTCGCGCCGACCGATGTCATCGCCGACCGCGCTGCCGTCGACAGCAGCGTTGCCGATGGAGGCAGCATCGATGGCGCGACCATCGACGGAGCGACCATCGACGGAGCGACCATCGACGGAGCGACCATCGACGGAGCGACCATCGACGGAGCGACCATCGACGGAGCGAGCGTCGACGGATCGACGACGGACGGCGCTTCGGGGGACGCGAGCGTCGATGGCGCGATGGCGAGCTGCGGCGCGCGCGAGCTCTGCGACAACGGCCTCGACGACGACTGCGACGGGATGGTCGACGAGGGCTGCGCGTGCATCCCCGGGGCGACGCAGCGGTGCTACGCGGGCGCTCCCGGCGCGGCGGGCCGCGGCGCGTGCGGCTACGGGATGATGCGCTGCGAGGGCAGCGGCGAGTTCGGCGCGTGGGGCTCGTGCACGGGCTCGATGGCCCCCTCAGAAGAGCGCTGCGACGACGTCGACAACGACTGCGACGGACTCACCGACGAGGGCTTCTGCCGCGTCGATGGGGTGTGCGTCCGCGACGGAGAGCTCAACCCCGCGAACGTCTGCCAGATGTGTCGCGCGGCCGACGGAGCCTCGGCCGCTCGCGCGTGGTCGCCGCGTCCTCCGGGCGTCGTGTGCCGCCCCGCGATGGGCATCTGCGACCTCTCCGAGACCTGCGACGGATCGATCTGCCCCGCGGACACCTTCACCCCCGGGGGCACGCTCTGTCGCCCCGCGACGGGCGCCTGCGACGCGCCCGAGTCGTGCACCGGGTCTTCGAACGCCTGCCCCGCAGATGGCGTCGCCGCCGCGGGGACCGTGTGTCGTCCTGGTGTGGGCGCGTGCGATCGACCCGAGACCTGCGACGGCGCGGCGAGCGCGTGCCCCGCAGACTCGCGCGCGCCCTCGGGGACCATGTGTCGCCCCGCCGCGGGCGCGTGCGACGTGGCCGAGAGCTGCGACGGCGCGGGCGTCGACTGCCCCACCGATGTGCTCGCGCCCGCGGGCCGCGTGTGTCGTCCGTCGGCGACCATCGCGTCGTGCGATCCCGCGGAGTCGTGCACCGGACGCGACGCCGCGTGCCCCATGAACGTCGTCACCCGCACGCCCTCGACGGAGATGTGCGGCAACGGCGTCGACGACGACTGCGACGGCATGGTCGACGAGAACTGCACCCCGTGTATCTCGGGCATGGCGTCGAGCTCGCCGTGGCAGATGCACCGGCTCATGGGCCCCGTGTGCTTCGGCCGAACGTTCTCGCAGCACGGCGAGCCCGGCGAGTACGCGTACGCGAGCATTCCTTCGGTGAGCGACGCGGGCTGGCGCGCGGTGAGCTCGGCCACCATCGACTTCGCCGAGAGCTCGGCGCTCTGCGGCCGCTCGTGCTCGTGCCTCGACGGCGGCGAGTTCACGTATTTTCAGACCTTCTTCGACGTGTCGCCGGGCTACGCCGTGTCGACCTTCACGGTCACCATGGCGGGCGTCGACGCCGGCGCCCGCGGCACCGGGTTCAACGCCCCGAACCCCCCGGGCGGCGTCGACGCGGGGTCGTACATCCTCCGCGGCGGGCCGAGCGGCTCGACCAACCACGCGCGCGTCATCG
>JBPOHC010000403.1:0-12534 GCA_052035985.1 Myxococcota bacterium
GCCTCCGCTGATGAAGACCGCGACCCTCGCGGCGCTGCTGCTCGCGTGCCGCGCCTCCCCCTTTCGCTGCGACGCCACGCGAACGTGTGAGCCGGCATCGATCTGCACGCCCGAGGGCTATTGCGCGAGGCCCTCGCCCGTGTGCCTGAGCGGCTACGCGTACACGAGCAGCGCCGCCTCGCCGGGAGACTGCACCACTCCGCGCGACGCGATGACCGACCGACCCGACGCCGTGCCGCCGCCCGACGTCACGACCTCCGACGTCGCCCCCGCTGACGCGAAGCCCGTTGACGCCGCCCTCGACGCAACGCCGTCCGATGCGACGCCGCCCGATGCGACGCCGCCCGACGCGACGCCGTCCGACGCGACGCCGCCCGACGGGGGCGCGTGCCCGCTCTCGCTCCGGGCCATCGCGCCCATCTCGGGGACGCGTCTCCGCGCGCGCGATGTCGAGCTACGCGTGCGTCGTGCGCGCCTCGATGGGACGGTCGAGTTTGAGGTCTCTCGCGACGCCTCGTTCACGTCGTTGGAGTCGCTCGCGTCGATCGTCACGTCGAGCGCCGACGTCGTCGCGACGGCGCGACTCTCGCGGGGCCTGTGGTTCTGGCGCGCCCGCTCCGTCTGCGGCGGCGCGCGGTCCGAGTGGACGCCCGCGTGGACCGTGTGGTCGCACGGCGAGTCTTCTCGCACGCAGTCTCCGCTCGGGTGGGTGCCCGACCTCGACCTCGACGGCCACGGTGACCTCGCCATCGGACATCCGCGCATCCAGCGCACGATCTCGCGCCCCAACGGGACCGTCGAGGTGCTCTTCGGGCACTCGGGTGCGACCTCACCGTCGCGCGCCGCGGCGTCGATCATCGAGGGGCGCTCCGACGGCTTCGGCGCCGAGGTCGCCATCGTCCCCGACATGAACGGCGACGGAGCCGCGGAGCTCGCCATCGGCGGGTGCGTCCGCGCCCCCTCGATGCTCTGCACGAACAGCGTCTGGATCTACGCCTCGGCGCTCGCGTCGGCCTCGGATCATCGCCCCCTGAGGCTCCTCGGCAGGTACGCGCCATCGACGGCGACGACCCGCTTCGGCGCGTCGATCGCGGGCGTCGGAGACCTCGACAACGACGGCTACGGCGACCTCGTGATCGGCTCGCCCGACGATGACTCCCTGGGCTCGGCCTGGGTGATCTTCGGGCCCCCCGCGGCCGACGGAACAACCATGCCGATCACGTCGCCCACTGTGGATCGCGCCGCGCGTGTCGGCTGGTCGGTGGCGGGCGTCGGCGACGTCACGGGCGACAACGTCGCGGACTTCGCGCTCACGTCCTTCAACGGCGCGTGGCTCTTCGCCGGAGGGGCTCGCACGATGACCGTCTTCGCGCGCATGGGGCTCCCGACGCTCGTCGACACCGTCTTCGGCGTGCGCGTCGCGCTCGCGGGAGACCTCAACGCCGACGGCTTCGCAGACGTGGCGATCGCGCGCCCCGCCGCGGTAGGCGGAAAGGGCGAGATCGCGGTCTTCAACGGCGGCGTCGACGCGATCGCGACGTGGGCCTCACCGGCCTCGCGCGTCGAGGGCTCCGTCGTGGGCGCGCACCTCGGCGTCGGCCTCGAAGGCGGCTGCGAGCTCACGGGCGACGCGCGCGACGACCTCGTGGCCTCGGCGCCCGACGCGGCGGGCTACGTGGCCCTGGTGCCCGGCGCCTCGAACGTCGACTCCCTGCGGACGTTGGCCTTCACCGGCGCGCCCCTCCAGCCCGGCCGCGCGATCGCCGTGCTCGGAGACTACGACCGCGGGGGCGGCGACGACTTCGCGATCGCCGAGGGGCTCACCTCGATGCGCGTCCACCTCTTTCGCTCCAGCGCCACAGGCGCGGTGTTGCAGTGGGCCACGCTCGGTCCCGTTGATGACCCCGACTGGGCCTTCGCGCTCGGCGGCCGTTGAGCGTGATGGCGGTTTTCGAGGGATCGGAGTTCGCGCGGGCGATGCGCGCTCCGACGGCCTTCTACGAGGGCGACGACGACGAGACGGCGCGACGCGCGCTGCCCGCGAGGCTCGCGCTGGTGATGCTCTCGCTCGGAGCGTTCGTGTCGTTCACGACGGCCGGTCGACTCGTCGCGTGGCACCTCGTGGCGACCGCGCTCGCGTGGAGCTTTCTCCCGCTGCTCCAGCTCCTTTCGCTGGCCGTGGCGACGCGCGTGGGCGGTGCGCGTCGGAGCCTCGTCGCGACCTTCTCGGGGCACCTCGCGGGCTACGGTCCGTGGCTCCTGCTGCTCGCGCTCGTCGACGCGGTGTGCCTCGTCTCGCGCGACGTCTTCGGCGCCTTCGCGGCCCTCGCGAGAACGGGTGCGCTCCCCGCGCTCGCGCTCGCCACGATCGTGTGGAGCGTGGCGCTCCAGCGCGCCCTCATGCGGGCGAGCGTGGCGCGCGCCGGGCGTGCGACGGCCGTGTACTACGGGGTCTTCGTGTCGCTCGTGGTGCTCTGGTACATCGGCAACGGAGACCTCCTCCCGCTCCTCGGGGTGTTCGTGTGAGCCGCGCGTTCGCGCTCTCTGCGGTCCTCTTCTCGCTCGGGCTCGCGTGCGGCGCGTGGAGCGACCGGAGCGACGTGCCCGCGCCCGAGCGTCGCGGCGGCTACGTGGTGCTCGAGGCCGACATGCACGCGCACACGCGCTTCAGCGACGGGCTGCTCTCGCCCTTCGATCTGGTGATCCACGCGCGGCGGCAGCGGCTCCACGCGCTCGCGGTGACGGAGCACAACATGGTGTTCCCCGGCGAGATGGCGCGGTGGTTCTCGCGCGCGATCGGCGGCCCGCTGGTGATCGTCGGCGAAGAGATCACCTCGAGCCTCTATCACGTCCACGCCTATGGGCTCGCTCACCGGGTGCTCCCGACGCCGGACCTCGGCGCGGTGATCGACGCGGTGCACGCGCAGGGAGGACTCGTCGTGGCGGCCCATCCCGTACGGCACTTCTGGCCCTCGCTCGTGCCGCTGAGGGCGCACCTCGACGGTGCCGAGGTGATGCACCCCATCGCGTACCGCCCTCCGCGCGCGGGGTGGGACTGGTCGCAGATGGCGGACTTCAACGAAGCGTCCGCGGCGTCGGGCCATCGGCTCACCGCGATCGGCGCGTCGGACTATCACGGCTTCGCGCCGCTCGGCCTGTGTCGCACGCTGATCTTCGCGCGTGAGGCGACGGAGGCGTCGACCTTCGAAGCGCTTCGCGAAGGACGCACGGTGGTGACCGATCTGCGAGGTCGGCTCTGGGGTGACCCTGCGCTCTGTGAGCTCTTGCGGGCGCGTCCGTATCGCAGCGTGGCGCGGGCGTCGGGGTATCCGATCGAGGGTCCCCTCGACGCGCCCGGGCGCGCGCTCGGGTGGATCGGGCTCGTGGGGATGATCGTCACGCGGCGCCGTGGCGTTTCTCGCGCCGCGCGTCGCGAGGTGGTCGACGCACCATGAGGAACGTGATGCTCGGGCTCGCCCGGGTGTGCGTCGCCGTGGGTCCGCGCTGAATTGTTGCGAATTGTTGCGCGCTCCGTTCGCCGCTTCGTGCGCCTCGCGCTCCGACCGGGCGGGGCGCGCGGGAGCGTAAACGACTGCGGGTCTCGGTGCGGCCGCCACGATCGCCGCGCGGTGCGAGGCGTGCACGGGCGTCTCCGACGGTCCCGTACGCGGGCGGCGGGTCGTCGGCGTTCGCGACATGTGCGCTCGTATTGCCCGCAGTGAAGGCACCGCGATGCGCATCCGAACCCTGGTCGTCCTCACCGCGCTCGGCCTCGCTGCCGCGTGCACCAGCTCGCCGACCGCGCCCACGCCCGTCGACGTACCCGGCGCAGAGACGTCACCCGATGTGATGACGCCCGACGTCGCCGTCGACGCGCCGATCGTCGACACGCCGACCGTCGACACACCGATCACCGACACGCCCATCACCGACGTGACGCAAGACACGCCCGTCGGATCGTGCGGCGCCTCGGGGCAGGAGTGCTGCCCCGGCGAGATGTGCTCCGCGGGTCTCGCGTGTTGCGGCGGATCGTGCGTCGACACGGCGCGCACCGTCGAGCACTGCGGCGCATGCGGACGCGCGTGCAACCTCCCCGGCGCCTCCGCGAGCTGTACCGCGGGCGCGTGCGCCATCGCGCGCTGCGAGTCGGGCTTCGCCGACTGCGACATGACCGCTTCGAACGGCTGCGAGACCAACCTCTCGACGGCGAGCGCGAACTGCGGCGCCTGCGGACGCGCCTGCGCCGCGGGCGAGGTGTGCTCCGCGGGCTCGTGTCAGGGAACCTGCCCCCGAGGACAGACGACCTGCGCCGGGAGCTGCGTCGACACCCAGACCGACGCCATGCACTGCGGCGCCTGCGACCGCGCGTGCGCGCTCGCCAACGCCACCGAGACCTGCACCGCGGGCGTGTGCGCCGTCGCGCGCTGCGACACGGGCTTCGGTGACTGCGACGGCATGGCCGCCAACGGCTGCGAGTCGGCCCTCGACTCCGACGCCCGCAACTGCGGCGCGTGCGGAAACGCCTGCGCCTCGGGCCAGGTCTGCGCCGCCGGGACCTGCCGCACCACCTGCCCCGCGGGCACCACCGCTTGCGGTACGGCCTGCGTGAACCTCCAGACCAGCGCGGCCAACTGCGGCGCCTGCGGACGCGCCTGCGCCCTCGCCAACGCCACCGCCGGATGCGCGGCTGGCGCGTGCACCATCGCCCGCTGCGCCGCGGGCTTCGGCAACTGCGACGGCATGGCCGCCAACGGCTGCGAGACCAACGTCAACACCAGCGCCACGAGCTGCGGCGCGTGCGGTCGCGCGTGCAACCCCGCGAACGGCGTCGGCGCGTGCGTGGCCGGCGCGTGCGGCGTCGCGCGCTGCAACGCAGGCTTCGGCAACTGCGACGCGATGGCCGCCAACGGCTGCGAGACCGCGACCTCGACGAGCCTCGCCAACTGCGGCGCGTGCGGACGCGCGTGCAGCCTCCCCAACGCCACCGTCGCCTGCGCCGCGGGCGCGTGCAACCTCACCGCGTGCGCCACGGGCTTCGGCAACTGCGACGCGAGCGCCACCAACGGCTGCGAGACCAACCTCAACAGCTCCGCGACCAGTTGCGGCACGTGCGGCCGCGCCTGCGCGACGGGACAGCTCTGCTCCGCGGGCGCCTGCGTCACCTCGTGCCCGACAGGACAGACCGCGTGCGCGGGCCGCTGCGTGAACCTCCAGACCGACGTTAACAACTGCGGCGCCTGCGCGCGCGTGTGCAACCTCGCCAACGCCAACGAGAGCTGCGCCGCGGGCGTCTGCGGCGTCGCGAGCTGCCTCGCGGGCTTCGGCAACTGCGACGCGATGGTCGCCAACGGATGCGAGACCAACCTCAACACCACGCCCGCGAGCTGCGGCGCGTGCGGTCGCGCGTGCAACCTCGCCAACGCGAACGAGTCGTGCGCCGCGGGCGTGTGCGGCGTCGCGAGCTGCACCGGGGGCTTCGGCAACTGCGACGCGATGGCCGCCAACGGATGCGAGACCAACCTCAACACCACGCCCGCGAACTGCGGCGCGTGCGGTCGCGCGTGCAACCTCGCCAACGCCAACGAGAGCTGCGCGGCAGGCGTGTGCGGCGTCGCGAGCTGCACCGCGGGCTTTGGCAACTGCGACGCCGTCGCGTCCAACGGCTGCGAGGCGAACCTCAACACCAGCCCCGCGAACTGCGGCGCGTGCGGTCGCGTGTGCAACCTCGCCAACGCCAACGAGAGCTGCGCCGCGGGCGTGTGCGGCGTCGCGAGCTGCCTCGCGGGCTTCGGCAACTGCGACGCGAACGCCACCAACGGCTGCGAGACCAACCTCAACACCAGCACCACGAACTGCGGCGCCTGCGGCCGCGCCTGCACCACCGGCCAGGTGTGCTCCGCGGGCGTGTGCACCGTGTCGTGCGCGGCGCCCCTCACGCTGTGCTCGGGGCGCTGCGTGAACCTCCAGACCGACCCGGCCAACTGCGGCACCTGCGCGCGCGCCTGCACGCTCGCCAACGCCACGTCGGGATGCGCCGCCGGGGCGTGCACCATCTCCCGCTGCAACACGGGCTTCGGCAACTGCGACGCGAACGTGACCAACGGCTGCGAGACCAACCTCACCACGTCGCCCGCGAACTGCGGCGCCTGCGGCACCGTCTGCCGACTCGCCAACGCGACCGCGGGATGCGCCGCCAGCGCGTGCGCCGTGGCCTCGTGCAACACGGGCTTCGGCAACTGCGACGCGGTGGCCTCCAACGGCTGCGAGGTCAACACCACGAACAACGTGAACCACTGCGGCGCGTGCGGCCGCGTGTGCAACCTCGCCAACGCGAACGAGAGCTGCGCCGCGGGCGCGTGCGGCATCGCGAGCTGCCTCACGGGCTTCGGTAACTGCGACGGCAACGCGGCCAACGGCTGCGAGACCAACGTCACCACCAGCACCTCGCACTGCGGCGCGTGCGGCCGAGCCTGCGCCGCGGGCCAGACCTGCGCGAGCGGAACCTGCGTCTCGGCCTGCGGAGCGCTCGGTCAGGTGTGCTGCTCGACCACGCCCGTGTGCTCCGTGGGCGATCGCTGCTCGTCGCCCGTGCCGGGCAGCCCCGCCCTGTGCTGCAACAACCGCAACCGCCCCTGCGCCAACGACAACCAGTGCTGCGGACAGATGCTCTGCAACCCGTCGACGTCGACCTGCGCGTGCCGCCCCTACGGAGCCCCCTGCACGACGCTCCTCGACTGCTGCGGCGTCGGCTCCGACCCCTACTACTGCGACGTCAACACCACGTCGACGACGCAGCCCGTGTGCTGCAAGCCGCCGCTCTTCCCCTGCACCGGCAACGGTGACTGCTGCGGCAACTCCCGCTGCGTCGGCGGCACGTGCACCTGCCTCGGCGCTGGCGCCGCATGCACGAGCGCCGAGTGCTGCCTCCCCCTCGTCTGCGGCGCCTCGGGCCGCTGCGCCTGATCCCCGCCTCCACCCCGTCGTGAGCGCTTGAAGCGCGCGGTGCGCGCGCGAGGCGCCTTCGTGCGCGGCCTTCCGGTCACCGTTCACGCACGAAGAGAGCGCTCCGCGCGCGGCGTACCCCTTGCTCGCCGCGCTCGGGACCATCCGATGACACGAGAGATCACGTTCACGCTGAACGGCGCGCAAGTGCGCGTCACACCGGCCGAGGGCGAGTCGCTGCTCCACACGCTGCGGTCACGCTGCGGCGTCACGTCGATCAAAGACGGGTGCCACCCGCAGGGCCAGTGCGGCGCGTGCCTCGCCGTGGTCAACGGCCACCCCCGGATGACCTGCACGCTCACCACCGACCACGTCGACAACGCGCAGATCATCACGCTCGAAGGGCTCTCCGACGAGTCGCGCGCGATGCTCGTGCGGGCCTTCGAGGGCGCCGCGGCGGGCCAGTGCGGCTACTGCCTCCCGGGCATCGCCCTTCACGCCCACGCCTACGTCGACCAGCACCCCAAGGCCACGCGCGAAGAGATCACGAAGGCCCTCGACATCCACCTCTGCCGCTGCGGCGGGTACGCGCGCCTCGTCGACGCCGTCGAGCTGCTCGCCAAGGCACGCAAGGGCGAGAAGCTCCCCGAGGCGCCCATCGACGGCGGCGTCGGGAGCTCGCTCGTGCGACGCGAGCTCGGCGAGATGGTGCTCGGCACGCGCCCCTACTCGGGCGACATCGCGCGACCGGGGATGCTCCACGGCGCCGTCGTGATGAGCCCCCACGCGCGCGCGAAGGTCCTGTCGATCGACACTTCGAAGGCCCTCGCGCACCCCGGCGTCGAGGCTGTCATCACCGCGAAGGACGTCCCCGGCGAGCGCTGGTACGGGCTCCTCATCGCAGACACGCCGGGCTTCGTGGCCGAGGGCGAAGAGGTGCGCTGCGTGGGCGACGTGCTCGCCGCCGTGGCCGCCGTCGATGAGCTCACCGCGCGCTTCGCGGCCAACCTCGTCGAGGTCACCTACGAGCCCCTCACCGCCGTGCTCGACCCCGCGGCCTCCCTCGCGCCCGACGCGCCGAAGGTGAACCCGAAGCACGCGAACGTGCTCTCGCACTCGGTCATCCGTCGCGGCGACGTCGACGCCGCCCTCGCCGCGAGCGCCCACGTCGCGCGGGGAACGTGGCAGACCCAGCGCATCGAGCACCTCTTCATCGAGCCCGAGAGCGCCCTCGCCGTGCCCGAGGGCGACACCCTCTCGATGTGGACGCAGGGCCAGGGGATCTTCGACGACCGCAAGACCGTCGCGCGCTTTCTCGCGATGCCCGAAGAATCAGTGAAGGTCACGCTCGTGCCTCCGGGCGGCGCCTTCGGCGGCAAGGAAGACGTCACCGTTCAACCTCACGCCGCGCTCCTCGCGCGGGTCACGGGCCGCCCCGTGCGGCTCACGCTCGACCGCGAGCAGTCGATCAGGATGCACCCCAAGCGGCACCCGATCACCCTCGACTACGCCGTCGGATGCGACGCCGAGGGGCGCCTCACGGCCGTGCGCGCGAGGCTCGTCGGAGACAGCGGCGCGTACGCCTCCGTGGGCGCCAAGGTGCTCGAACGCGCTGCGGGACACGCCTGCGGGCCCTACAAGGTCCCCGTGGTCGACGTCGAAGCGGTGGCCGCGTACACGAACAATCCCCCGTGCGGCGCGATGCGCGGCTTCGGTGTGTGTCAGGTGGCCTTCGCGCTCGAAGGCTGCCTCGACATGCTCGCCGCAGCGACGGGCGTCGACCCGTGGGAGCTGCGCTGGCGCAACGCCGTCGACCTCGGAGACAGGCTCACCACGGGCCAGCTCCTCGAGAAGTCGGTGGGTATCAAGGCGACGCTCCAGGCCGTGAAGCCCGCGTACGACAAGGCTCGCGCCGAAGGGCTCGCCGTGGGCCTCGCCTGCGGCATCAAGAACAGCGGAATCGGCAACGGCGTCGAGGAGTGGGGACGCGCGCGCCTCGTGGTCGAGCCCGACGAGACCGTGTCGGTCTACAACGGCTACACCGAGATGGGGCAGGGGCTCTCGACCGTGCTCGTGCAGATCGCGCGAGAGGCCACGGGCCTTCCTGCAGAGCGCTTCGTCGCGCGCACCGACACGCGCTACGCCCTCGCGTGCGGACAGACCACGGGCTCGCGCGCGACGCTCCACGGAGGACGCGCCGTGCTCTCGGCGGCGCAGAAGCTCCGCGAGGACCTCGACCGCGGAGAGACCCTCGCGACGCTCAAGGGACGCGAGTACGCGGCAGACCTCGCCGTGCGAGACACGACCGCGCTCGAAGACCCGAGGCCCAACCCCAAGACCCACACGGCCTACGGCTACGCCACGCAGCTCTGCGTGCTCGATGCGCGCGGACGCGTCGCCCGCGTGGTGGCCGCTCACGATGTGGGACGCGCGATCAACCCCTCGCTCTGCGTCGCGCAGGTCGAGGGCTCCGTCGCGATGGGCCTCGGCTACGCGCTCACCGAAGAGCTCGTCTGCGAAGACGGAATGCCCGCCACGTTCTGGCTCCGCGACATCGGCGCGCTCAGGGCGAAGGACATTCCCCCCATCGACGTGGTGCTCGTCGAGTCGATGGAGCCCGAGGGGCCCTACGGTGCGAAGGGCGTCGGCGAGATCGGGCTCGTCCCCACGGCCGCGGCGGTCGCCAACGCGCTCGCCGTCTTCGAAGGTCGTCGCCGTTACAAGCTCCCGATGAAGGACTCCCCCGCGTCGCTCGCGATGGGCGTGGGGCATCACCTTCATCACCGCGTCCCCGGCCACGACCACGACCACGATCACCCTCACAGCCACGGGTGACGCGCCGTGATCTCGACCGGCGCGGTCAACGCGCACACGCACCTCTATAGCGGCCTCGCCCCGCTCGGGATGCCACCTCCCGAGCAGGCGCCCGCGCGCTTCATCGAGATCCTCGAGCGCGTGTGGTGGCGCCTCGACGTGGCCCTCGACCGCGAGACCCTCCGCGCCGCCGCGCGCTACTACGTCGCCCACACGCTCCTCGCGGGCACCACGACCATCTTCGATCACCACGAGTCTCCGCGCTTCATCGAAGGCAGCCTCGACGTGCTCGCCGACGCGTGCGAGTCGCTCGGCTGCCGCGCCGTGCTCTGCTACGGCGCCACGGAACGCAACGGAGGACGCACGGAAGCGCAGCGCGGCCTCGCCGAGTGCGAGCGCTTCATCACCGCGAACCGCAGAGCGCTCGTACGCGGCGCCGTGGGCCTGCACGCGAGCTTCACCGTGTCCGACGCCACCGTGCGCGACGCGGGATCGCTCGCGAAGCGTCTCGGCGCGGCGCTTCATGTTCACGTCGCAGAGGACGGTTGCGACGTCGAAGACGCGAAAACCCGGGGCTACGACGGCGTGATCGCGAGGCTCGACTCGCTCGACGCGCTCCGTGAGGGAGACGTGCTCGCCCACGGCGTGTGGCTCACCGACGCCGAGGTCGATCGCGTCAACGCGCGGGGCGCCTGGGTCGTGCAGTGCGCGCGCTCGAACGAGAACAACCGCGTGGGCTATCCGCATGCGATGAAGCGAGCAACGAAGGTCGCGCTCGGCACCGACGGCTTCGCCTCGGAGATGGCCGTCGAGGCGAGCGAACTCTCGCGCATCGCAGCAGCGCAAGGCGATGACCTCACGGACATTCCCCGTCGCATCGCGGGAGGGGCCGCACTGGCCGCGAGGTTCTTCGGTGAGACCCATGACACCGTGCGCGTCGAAGGTCGACGCGTGCTCGACGTCAACGTCGGGGGCCGAGCCGTCGTGCGTGACGGCGCCCTGGTGAACGCAGACATCCACGAAATCGACGCGCACGCTCGCGTCGCAGCAGACGCGCTCTGGCGCGCGATGAGGAACGCACCATGATCGACTCCGTCACGGCGATCGCCGACCGCTCCACCTACGACCGCGCCGTCGCCGGCTTCGCGGCGCGCGGGATCACCCTCCCGACCTTCGCCGAGCTCGCCGCGCCTTCGCGCATCGCGCAGTCGATCCGCGACACGCTCAAGGGCGTCGCGCCCGACGCGCCGCACGCCGCGAACCTCTTCAGGGTCCACTGGTACAACGACGCCGCGCGCACGGGCGTGGTCGACGTGCCCGGTCACGTGGTGCTCCCGCGCGCGCTCACGGGCGTCGACGCGAAGATCGTCGTGGCCTTCGGCGACCGCTTTCCGATGATCGGCGCCCACAAGGTGCTGGCCGCCTACGGCGTGCTCGCGCCGCGGATCGTCAGCGGGCGCTTCGACCCCGCGCGTGACCGTGCGCTCTGGCCCTCGACGGGCAACTACTGCCGCGGCGGCGTCGCCATCTCGCGCATCCTCGGGTGCCGCGGCGTCGCGATCCTCCCCGCGGAGATGAGCGCCGAGCGCTTCGAGTGGCTCGACCGCTGGGTCTCTCACCCCGACGACGTCGTTCGCACGCCGGGCTCCGAGAGCAACGTCAAGGAGATCTACGACGCCTGCGCGCGCCTCTCGCGCGAGCCCGGCAACGTGGTGCTCAACCAGTTCGCCGAGATGGACAACCACATGGCCCACTACGCCGTCACGGGCAGCGCGCTCGCGGCGGTGTACGAGCACCTCAAGGCGTCGAACCCCGCGCTGCGCGCGTCGGCCTTCGTCTCGGCCTCGGGCTCCGCGGGGACGCTCGCCGCGGGCGACAAGCTCAAGGACCTCTACGGCACGAAGATCACCGCCGTCGAAGCGCTCGAGTGCCCGACGCTGCTGCGCAACGGCTTCGGCGCGCACCACATCCAGGGCATCGGCGACAAGCACGTCCCCTACATCCACAACGTGATGAACACCGACGTCGTGGCCGCGGTCTCGGACGCGTCGACCGACTCGCTCTTCATGCTCTTCAACGACGACGCGGGCCGCCGCGCACTCGTCGACGAGCGCGGGATCTCGCCCGAGGTGATGGCCGCGCTCCCGCACTTCGGCCTCTCGTCGATCTGCAACGTGCTCGCGGCCGTGAAGACCGCGAAGAGCCTCGGCCTCGGCGCCAACGACGCCGTGCTCACCGTCGCCACCGACGGCGCGGCCATGTACACCAGCGAACTCCCGCGCATCCTCGCGCAGCGCTTCGGCGGAACCTTCGACCGCGCCGCCGCGCACGCCGCCCTCGCGCGCCTCCTCGACGGCGCCTCCACCGAGAACACCCTGGAGCGTCGCCACGAGGACCGCGATGGGATCTTCAACCTCGGCTACTTCACCTGGGTCGAGCAGCAGGGCGTGTCGCTCGCAGACTTCGAAGCGCGTCGCGACCTCGGGTGGTGGCACCGGCTCCACACCACGACGCCCGCGCTCGACGAGGCCATCAAGACCTTCAACCGCGCCGTCGCGGAGCGCTCCGCATGAGCGTCGAGCTCCGCTGCGAGGGCTGCGGGTGGAGACCCCCTCCGCTGCGCGCGATGCCCTTTCCGTTCCGGTGCGCGCACCACGGGGAGGGCGAGGTCGATCATCTGCTCGCGCCCTCGCTCGACACGCGGAGCGCGCTCTGGCCCGAGGGCGGAGACGACAACCCCTTCGTCCGCTACCGCGACCTGCTCCACGGTTACAGCGC
>JBPOHC010000279.1:0-2488 GCA_052035985.1 Myxococcota bacterium
GCGACTGCCCGAGCCGCTGCAACACCGCGCTCGGCGCCTGCTACCAGCTCTGACGGCCATCTTCGAACCGTCGTCGCGCGGCCAGGCGAGGCACTCCCAGAGATTCCCGATTGACAACGTTCTGTGCTTCGGGGCCTGATGCGGGTTGCTGTCAGGCGATCGTCTCACGGCGAACAGGGTGGTCTCTGAAGGCGACGCGGGCGCGTCGACCACGGGGCCGCCCCATGTGAATGACCCGGCAGGCGAAGGGAGCGACCGCACATCGATGATGGACCCGAACGAGCAACAGGGATCGAGCACACCCGCCACCGCGAAGCCCGCTGCAGCGCCGCCCAAGAAGGGCCCCAAGCCCCGAGAGCCGGAGGCTCCGGCGATCGAGATCACCCCCGACCGCCTCGCGCTGGAGCAGGGGTTTCCGCTCAAGCACACCGAGGCGTTCCGCGAGACCGCGCGCGAGGAGCAGTGCGTGATCCTCACGCGCACGCCGGGGCCTCACTGCGAGGGGCTGCTGCGCGAGGGCTACACCGCCAAGAGCTTCCACGTGAAGGCGAAGTCGTGCGACTGGGGCGCGATGGCGGGCTTCCTGTGCCTCGAGCCCATGATGACCAAGAAGGGCAAGGCGGGCGTCGGCGAGAACCTCCACGCGAACGGCAAGTCGCTCACCGTCGAGTACGACCCGGGCCCGAACAGCCCCGGTCGCACGTCGACCGTGGTGCCCGCCGAGATCTCCGACGCGCGCCTCGAGTGGCTGCTCCGCACGCAGAACCTCGTCGTCTCCGACCGCAGCGCGAAGCGCGTCGTCGGCGCCTTCACGCTCGCCGACGACACGACCGTCACCAGCGACTACCACCTCGCGCGCACGAAGGACGGCACGCGCTGGGCGATCTACTACGACCTCCCGAAGCTCTACGGCCTCAAGGGGCCCGTCGGCGCCGACACGGCCGCCGAAGCGTGGAGCGCGATCAGCGCGCTCCTCAGCCCCGAGGCGAAGGCGTCGGGCGTCGACTACAAGAAGGACTTCGACGTCTACTGGCAGAAGGTCACCCACGCGGCGAAGGCGCCGCCGCCGGCCGACGCGGTCGCGGGGCTCGCGAGCGCTGAGCGCTACGTGCCGTGCCTCGCGATGTCGAACCCGAACCTCGAGTACGACGCCGCGGGCCCCTACGCGTACCTCAACGCCGTCACGGGCGACTACGACCTCTTCGCCGTGTGGCCCAGACACTACGATCGCCTCCTCGACGCGAGGGTCGCCGGTCAGAACGTGTCGATGACCGACCAGGACGTCGTCGACGCCGAGTCGAAGAGCGCCATCGGCCGCGCGATGGGCAACATCTCCGAGCGCGTCCAGTTGATCGGCCAGCTCATCAACTGTCGGATGCCCACCGTCGGGAGCGTGCAGTCCAACCGCGTGTTGCACAGCGACGAGGGCGGCCGTCCGTTCATCGACGAGGTCGACGAGGCGGCGGTGTTCGCGCCCGACGGCAAGATGTACATGAGCAAGCACGGGGGTCACCTGAGCTGGCTCGTGCGCCACTTCGCGGGGCTGCACTACACCATCTTCTGCAACAAGGCGTGGATGCCGCGGCTGCAGCCCGACGTGGCGAAGTTCGTCACGTGGGGCGAGAGCCTCGCCGAGATCGCCGATCGCCGCGGGCTCCCCGAGGCGAAGACCAACGGCCTCCCGCCCACGACCGCCGTCGCGATCGCCGAGCGCGACAAGTCGCTCTTCGAACGCTCCGAGGCCGTGCGGCAGCTCCAGACCGAGAACCAGCTCCGGCTCCAGGAGCAGACGCTGCGGCAGCAGGCGTACCTCCAGAACTCCGACGACGACGAGCGCCTGCGCATCCTCGAGGCCGTCCGCATCACGCTCCCCGACATCACGGGCAAGATCGGGAGCGACATGAAGGACACGGCCCTCAAGAGCCGTGAGTTCGCCGCGACGGAGAAGACCACGCTCCTCGACACGCGCAGCGCGACGGTCACCGACGACGCGAAGAACGACTTCTTCAGGCTCACGAAGGTCGAGCGCGACGACCTGCTCGACCGCGTGGGCTTCTACCGCGGCCTCGTCATCGACCACAGCCAGGCCGAGATCGTCCAGCAGGGCTTCCGCGACGTGCTCAAGCGCCGCTCCATCGCGGCCCTCAAGGACGCCAACGACAACGGCAGCGACGAGACCGCCTGGGGCACCCGCGCCGTGCAGGTGCTCTACCGCAAGCCGAAGTTCTCGGGCTACTTCGACAGCTCGTACACGTTCTCCGAGGCCGTTCACCAGGTGCAGACCAACGGCGTGACGAACCTCAGCTTCACGCTCGCGGCCGCGGGCGGCGTCGGGGTCAAGTGGGGCGTCGGCCTCGGCTACGGCTACAGCTCGCAGAAGGAGGCGCGCAGCGCCGAGCTCTCGCGGCGCGTCTACATCACGACGAACTACTACATCCCCAAGATCGAGCTGTCGTTCGACTACATGTCCTCGTGCGCGAGCGACGCC
>JBPOHC010001117.1:0-18026 GCA_052035985.1 Myxococcota bacterium
GGCACGGTCATCGTGGCGCGAGGGCCGATGAGAAACTGCGCCGAGGCCGTAGACCCGATGGAGAAGGTCGCGACCGCGAGGACGAGGGCGAGGCGTGTGCGCTTCATGCCTCGGACTCAGCGCAGCCCGTGTGCCAGCGAGAATCGCGGTGATTTCGCGCGCTCCCTGTCCGGCGTAGCGGACACCACGGGGCCGGGGGTGTCGGCTCCCGCTGGCAGCGTCGCCTGGTCATCACGTCGATCGAACGCGCCCCGCAGCTGGGGCCTCGGGAGCATCGAGAAGCTGTACCCCCTGAGGCGCTACGACGCGTCCGAGCGCGGCTCCGAGGATTGAGGTTGAGCGTGCGTACGTCGCCCGCGTGAGGGCGAGCGCGAGGTAGTCCTCGTAGGAGAGGTCTCGAACCGCCGCCGCGTCGCCCATCATGCGCGCGATGATGTCACGATCGCGGAGTGCAACGCCCCCACCCGATGCACCCGCGTCGCCCGGTCGATGCCGCCCGCCGACACGCCGCGAGGCGTGTACAACAGCGCCCCTGACGTGCGAAGAGTCCGCTCGCGACGATGATTCCCTGGAAGACACTCGACAGCGCCGTGGCCCCCGACGGCACCCTCCTCACCCTCCACCAGCACGACCGCGACTTCTCGATCCGCGCAGATGGTCGCGCCCTCATGGGCAGCCGCATGCACGCGTCCGAAGACGCCCTCGCCACGAAGGGCTGCGCGGGCGTTCGCCGCGACGCCAGAGTGCTCGTCGGAGGGCTCGGCCTGGGCTTCACGCTGCGCGCCGCGCTCGACGTGCTCTCGCCCGAGGGTCGCGTCGACGTCGTCGAGCTCATCCCCGCCGTGGTGAAGTGGAACCGCGAACACCTCGGGCACCTCGCGAAGCACCCCCTCGACGATCCGCGCGTGACGCTCCATGAACGCGACGTGGCCGACGTGATCGCCGCTGCGAGAGACCGCTACGACGCCCTGCTGCTCGACGTCGACAACGGCCCATCGGCCTTCGTGCAGAAGGCCAACTCGAGGCTCTACGACCACGCGGGTCTGCGTCGCGCGCACCGGGCCCTCCGCGCGGGAGGCACCTTCGCGCTGTGGTCTCTCGGCGGCGATCCGCGCTTCACCGAGGCCCTCAACCGCGCGGGCTTCGACGGACGCTCCGAGCGCGTGAAGGCTCACGGTCAAGGCGGCGGGACGCACCTCCTCTGGCTCGCGACCCGTCGAGAGGAGCGCGCGCCGCGGTGAGCGCCGAGGCCCGCGAGTTCGACATCGAGGGCATGACCTGCGCGGCCTGCGTGGGACGCGTCGAGCGCGTGATCAAGAAGGTCCCCGGCGTCGAGGACGCGGCGGTGAACCTCGCGACGCACCGGGCCACCATCACCGTCGCGGCCGACATCGACACCGCGAAGCTCATCGCCGCCGTCGAGCGCGCGGGCTACGGCGCGAAGCCCCACGTCGACCCCTTCACCGAAGAAGACCTCGCCGACGACGCCCCCGAAGCTCCTCCCGAGCACGCCGCGCGGTGGTCGCACGAGACCCTGCGCGCGGCCGTGGCGCTGCCCGTCTCGCTGGTGCTCATGGTCGTCTCGATGACGCCGGGGCTCTCGGCGCCGTGGTTCGAATGCGCGCTCGCGGTGGCCGTCGTGTGGGGCGCGGGGCTGCCCATCATGCGCGTCGCGCTCACCAACGCGCGGCACCTCTCGGCCACGATGGACACCCTCATCGCCCTCGGCGCCAACGCCGCGCTCGCCCACTCCCTGTGGACGTTGACGTCGTCGGGGCACGCGGGTCACGCGCACCTCTACTTCGAAACCGCGGCGATGATCGTGGCCTTCGTGCTCCTGGGCAGGGCCCTCGAAGCGCGCGCGCGAAGGAGCACCGGAGACGCGCTGAGAGCGCTCGTGGCGCTGCGTCCGCGCAAGGCCACGGTGGTGCGCGCGGGCGTCGCGAAGGAGATCGCCGTGAGCCGCGTGCGCGTCGGTGACCGCGTGCGCGTGGGCGCCAACGCGCGCATCCCCGTCGACGGCGTGGTGCGCGAGGGAAGCACGCACGTCGACCTCTCGATGCTCACGGGCGAGTCGATGCCCGTGGCGCGCACGGTCGGCGACGACGTGGCCGCGGGAACGGTCAACGGCGAGTCTCCCATCGAGGTCGACGCGACGCGCGTGGGCGCCGAGACCGCGCTCGCGCAGATCGTACGAATGGTCGAGCGGGCGCAGGGCTCTCGCGCCCCCATTCAGCGCGCGGCGGATCGGGCGGCGGCGGTGTTCGTCCCCGTGGTGATCGCGGCGGCGACGCTCACCTTTCTGGGGTGGAGGCTCTCGGGTCACCCCCTCGAACACGCGCTCCTCGCGGCCGTGTCGGTGCTCGTCGTGGCCTGCCCCTGCGCGCTCGGTCTCGCGACCCCCACCGCGGTGATCGTGGGCGCGGGACGCGCCGCCGAGCGTGGGATCCTCGTGCGCGACGCGGCGAGCCTCGAGCGCGCCCACGCCCTCACCGACGTCATCTTTGACAAGACCGGAACGCTCACCCGAGGCTCTCCCTCGGTCACCGACATCACCGCGTTTCATGGCGTCTCCGAGGTCGAGGCGCTCGGCGTCGCGGCGGCGCTCGAAGGCGCGAGCGAGCACCCGCTGGCGAGGGCCATCCTCGCGGCGGCGAAGTCGCGAGACGCTGTGATTCCAGCGGTTTCAGAGGTAGTGGTCGTCGCCTCTCAAGGGGTGCGCGGCGTGATCGACGGAGCGCCCGTCGCGGTAGGTCACGGCGCGCTCGTCGACGACGCGCTCGATGACGCGTCTCGCGCGGCGCTCTCGGGGCTGCGCGCCGAGGGTCGCACCACCGCGGCCGTGACCCGCGCGGGCTCGGTGATCGCGGTGATCGGAATGGCCGACCCGGTGCGTGATGAATCCCACGAGGCCGTCGCGCTGCTCGGCGAGCTCGGCGTCGCGGTGCACCTCGTCTCGGGCGATCACCCGGTGACGGTGAAGGCCGTCGCGCGTCGGCTCGGCATCGCAGACGAGCGCGTGCACGCGGGCGTGCTGCCGGGTGACAAGGGCGCGATCGTCGAGGCGCTCCGCGCGCAGGGCAAGGTCGTGGCGATGGTGGGCGACGGCGTGAACGACGCGCCCGCGCTGGCCTCGGCCGACGTGGGATTCGCGATGGGCGGCGGCACCGACGTGGCGATCGAGGCGGCGTCGGTGACCCTCATGCGCGCTGATCCGCGGTCGGTGGTCGACGCGATCTCGCTGTCGCGCGCGGTGATGCGCGTGATCCGGCAGAACCTCTTCTGGGCCTTCGCCTACAACGCCGTGGGAATCCCTCTCGCCGCGTTCGGGATGTTCGAAAGGCTCGGCGGTCCGATGCTCGCGGCGGGCGCGATGGCGATGAGCTCGGTCTCCGTGGTGTCGAACTCGCTGCGGCTCAAGCGCGCGCTGTGACGCACGGATTTCTCACGTTTTTGCCTTGAATCGCGCGGAGGGTTCCGCACACTCGCGGCCCGTGACAACCCGACCGACGGCGTACTGGGACTACATCAAGGTCGAAGAGGTCCTCTCGCTCCAGGGGGGCCTCGCGGGCGACGACCGCGCGCTCTCGAACGACGAGGTGATGTTCATCACGATCCACCAGATCGACGAGATGTGGTTCAAGCTCCTCCTGCGCGAGCTCGTCTCCGCGAGGGACCTCTTCGTGAAGGTCCCCGTGCCCGAGCAGTCGCTGGCCTCGGCGGTGCGCGGCGTCGACCGCATGACCGCGATCATGCGCCTCGCGAGCGACCACTTCGCGCTGATGGAGACGCTCACCACGCGCGACTACCTCTCCTTCCGCGACAAGCTCAACCCCGCGAGCGGCTTCCAGTCCGCGCAGCTCCGCGAGATCGAGATCCTCGCGGGCATGGACGAGTCCGACCGCATCCCCCTCGGCCACGAGAAGAGCTACATGGAGATGCTCCGCGCCCACGACGGCGGCGCCTCCAGCGCCTCTCGCCGCGTCGAAGCTCGCCTCGCCGACAAGCCCACGCTGCGCGACGCCGTGCACGAGTGGCTCTACCGCACGCCCATTCAAGCCTCGACGCCCTCACAGCCCGACGACCCCGAGCGCGTGCGCGCCTTCCTCGTGTCGTACTGCGAGGCCCACGCCGCGAGCGCGCGCGAGGCCATGAGCTACGCGCTTCGCACGTCACTCAGCGACGCCGATCGCGAGCGGCTCCAAGCCCGCTACGACCGCGAGATCGCGGGCGCGAGAGCCTTTCTCTTCGCCGAGGAGGCCCCCGAGGCCGAGCGCGCGAGGGTCTCTCGCATCCGCGCCGCGCTGGTCTTCATCGAGAGCTATCGCGAGCTCCCGCTCCTCGCGTGGCCGCGCGCAGTCGTCGACGGCCTGGTGGCCTTCGAGCAGTCGTTCGTGCTGTTCCGCCAGCGCCACGCGCGCATGGTCGAGCGCGTGATCGGGCGTCGCACGGGCACCGGCGGCTCGGCGGGCGTCGACTACCTCGACCAGACCGCGCTTCGCTACAGGATCTTCCGGGACATCTGGGCGGTTCGCACGCTGCTCGTACAACAGCGCTCGCTGCCTCCGATCACGGACCCGGCGTTCTACGGCTTCGCGGGCGGCGCCTCGACGGGCCTCTGACGCGACCGACGCACTCGCTTCTCATCTCGCACTGATTCACCGCTTCGCTCACGGAGAGACTCCATGCGCATCGTCTGTCTGGGTGGTGGCCCCGCGGGGCTGTTCTTCTCGATCCTGATGAAGAAGGCCGAGCCCGACTGGGAGATCACCGTCATCGAGCGGAACCGCCCCGACGACACCTTCGGCTGGGGCGTGGTCTTCTCGGACAAGACCATGTCGGGCTTTCGCGACGCCGACCGCAAGGTCGTCGCCGAGATCGAGCTCGCGCTGCGCCACTGGGACGACATCGACGTGTTCTTCAAGGGCGAGAAGATCACCTCGAGCGGACACGGCTTCTGCGGCATCGCGCGCAAGAAGCTCCTCGACGTGTTTCAGCGCAGGGCCACGGAGCTCGGCGTCGAGATCCAGTACGAGACCGAGGCGCTCTCGCCCGACGAGTACGCGAAGCGCTACGACCTCGTCGTGGGCGCCGACGGCGTGCACTCGATCACGCGCGCGCAGCACGAGGCGCACTTCAACCCCCGCATCGACGTGCGCAAGTGCCGCTTCATCTGGCTCGGCACGCGCAAGAAGCTCGACGCCTTCACCTTCGCGTTCAAAGAGACCGAGTGGGGCTGGTTCAACCTCCACGCGTACCGCTTCGACGAGGAGTGGTCGACCTTCATCGTCGAGACGCCCGAGGAGACCTGGCTCAAGGCGGGCCTCGACACGGCCACGCCCGAGGCCTCGATCGCCCTGTGCGAGACGCTCTTCGCGGACCTCCTCGACGGTCACTCGCTGGTCTCGAACGCGCGGCACCTCCGCGGGTCGGCCGTGTGGCTGAAGTTCAACCGCGTGCTCTGCGAGCGGTGGTTCAAGGACAACATCGTTCTCATCGGCGACGCGGCCCACACGGCGCACTTCTCCATCGGCTCGGGCACCAAGCTCGCGATGGAGGACGCCATCTCGCTCGCGAACGTGCTCACGAGCACCGACGGCGACGTGCCCGCGCGCCTCGCGCGCTATCAGGCCGAGCGCGAGGTCGAGGCGCTCAAGCTCCAGAGCGCCGCGCGCAACCGCATGACCTGGTTCGAAGACATCGAGCGCTATGTGAGCCTCGAGCCCGAGCAGTTCGTGTACTCGCTCCTCACGGGGAGCCAGCGCGTCGGACACGCCAACCAGAAGCTCCGCGACCCCGCGTACATCGCCCGCGTCGAGACGTGGTTCGCGCAGAAGTGCGGCCTCCCCGCGGAGCCCGTCGCGCCGATGTTCACGCCCTTCAAGCTGCGTACGGTCACCGTTCCCAACCGCGTGGCCGTGTCGCCGATGTGCATGTACTCCGCGGTCGACGGCGTGCCCGGAGACTTTCACCTCGTGCACTACGGCGCGCGCGCGATGGGCGGCGCGGGGCTGATCTTCACCGAGATGACCGGCGTCTCGCCCGACGCGCGCATCTCCCCCGGCTGCACCGGCCTCTGGAACGACGCGCAGACCGCGGCGTGGAAGCGCGTCGTCGACTACGCCCACGCGAGCGGCGGATCGAAGGTCGCGATGCAGCTCGGCCACGCGGGCCGCAAGGGCGCCACGAAGGTGCAGTGGGAGGGCGCCGACCAGCCCCTCGACACGGGCGCGTGGGAGCTCCTCGCGCCGTCGCCGTTGCCCTACATTCAAGGCGTTTCGCAGACGCCGAGGGCGATGACCCGCGACGACATGGACGCCGTCCGCGACGCCTTCGTGGCAGCGACGAAGCGGGCCGCGGAGGCGGGCTTCGACCTCGTGGAGCTTCACGCGGCGCACGGGTATCTGCTGTCGGAGTTCCTCTCACCGCTCACGAACCGGCGCGATGACGCGTACGGCGGGAGCCTCGAGAACCGCTGCCGCTTCCCCGTCGAGGTGTTCCGCGCGATGCGCGCGGTGTGGCCCGAGGAGCGTCCCATGTCCGTGCGCATCTCGGCCCACGACTGGGTGCGCGGAGGCACCACGCCCGAAGACGCCGTCGAGATCGCGCGGCGCTTCAAAGACGCGGGCGTCGACGTGGTGCACGTCTCGTCGGGCCAGGTCAGCAAAGAAGAGGCGCCCGTGTACGGGAGGCTCTTCCAGGTGCCCTTCTCCGATCGCATCCGCAACGAGGTGGGCGTCCCCACCATCGCGGTGGGCAACATCTTCGAAGCCGACCACGTGAACACCATCATCGCCGCGGGGCGCGCCGACCTCTGCGCGCTCGCTCGTCCGCACCTGGCCGACGCCGCGTGGACCCTCCACGCCGCCGCGGAGCTGGGTTTCAAGGGCCTCTCGTGGCCCAAGCAGTACGAGGCCGGGCGCGTGCAGCTCGAGCGAAACCTCCAGCGCGCCGCGCAGCTCGCCGTCAACGCATGAAAGCGTGATGCGCGGGGGCTCGTGCTCCCATCCATCCGTCGTGACGATGAGATCACTCCGCATCGCGGCCTTTCTCGCGGCCGTGGCGCTCCTGCCATCGCTCGCGCTCGCGCAGCACGGCGACCCCGGCGACGAGCACAGCGCCGCGAACTTCACCTCGCGCGAGGTCCTGCGCGGGTGGACGGGGCTTTCGAACCCCTGGTACGTCGTCGACGTGCTGGTGGTGCTGGGCTTCGCGGCCCTGCTCGGCGCGGCCATCGGCTACCACCCCCAGGTGCGCCGCAAGGCGTGGAGCTTCGAACAGCTCGATCAGCCCAAGACCTTCATCATGTACGCGCTCGTCGGCGCGCTCGCCGCGATGGTGGGGCGCGAAGACAAGAACATGGCCTACGTGATCTTCGGCATCGGCGGCCTCATGCGCTTTCGCACCGACGTCGGTGAGGCCAAAGACACGGGCCGCGTGATCCTGGTCACGATGATCGGCGTGCTGGTGGGCCTGAAGCTCATGCCCGTGGCCCTCCTGGCGACGTTGTTCGCGTGGACGCTGATCTTCTATCTGGAGAAGCAGCGCGTCGATCAGGTGGTGATCCAGGGCGTCGAGCGCGAGCGCTTCAGGGCGACGTCGGAGGCGTACCGGGCGGCCCTCACGAGCTTCGGCTGTCAGTTCGTGAGCGAGCGGAAGAACGTGATGAAGGGCACGATCCAGATCACCTTCCGCGCCGCCACGACGCTCGACCACGAGTCGCTTGAGCGACACTTCGAACAGTCGATCCAGAAGGACCTGCGGGGCTCCGTCGACTGGGAGATGCGCTGACCGCTCACCGCCGGTGATCGCTCACGATCACGCCGTCTTTGAGCACAACCTGACGACGCGCGCGCTCGGCGAAGGCCGTGTCGTGCGTGACCATCACCACGGTCATTCCACGGTCGCGGTTGAGCGACTCGAAGAGTTCGAACACCGCCTCGGCGTTGCGCGAGTCGAGGTTCCCCGTGGGCTCGTCGGCGAGAAGAATCAGCGGCTCGTTGGCGAGCGCGCGCGCGATCGAGACGCGCTGCTGCTGACCGCCCGACAGCTCCGACGGACGACGCTTCGAGAGCTCCGCGAGGCCGAGCGTCGTGAGCGTCGCCTCGGCGCGCTTGCGGGCCTCGCGGTCTGACAGGCCCCTCCGCAGCATCGGGATCATCACGTTCTCCGCCGCGGTGAACTCCGGCAGCAGAAAGTGAAACTGGAACACGAAGCCGAGGCGCTCGTTGCGCAGCGCCGCGCGCGCGTCGTCGTCGAGGGCGCTCGCATCCACGCCGTCGATGAGCACCGCGCCCGCGCTGGGCCTGTCGAGCGCGCCGAGGAGATAGAGCAGCGTGCTCTTGCCCGAGCCCGACGCGCCCGTGAGCGCAACGAAGTCTCCGCGCGCCACGTCGAGGTTCACGTCGTTGAGGATGGTCTGCTTGACCACGTCGCCGAGCGTGCGCGTCAGCGACCTGCACGAGAGCACCGGCGGGGCGCCCGGGGTCGAGTCCATCGCTCAGCCCGCCTGACCGCGGAGCACGTCGACGGGCTCGACGCGCGCGCCGCGCACCGCGGGGATGAGGCTCGCCGCGATGCCCACCGCGAGCGAGAAGAGCAGCCCCCAGAGGTAGAACCACGGGTCTTCGTAGATGAGAAAATGGTCGCTGCGGACGAGGCCCTCCTGCTTGATCTTGAGCGCGCCCATGAAGACCAGGAGGCGCCAGCCCGCGAGGTCTCCGATCACCGCGCCGGCCAGCGCCACGGCGATGCCCTGCACGAGGAAGGTCAGCAGGATGTCCTTCCGTCGCAGGCCGACGCTCCGAAGGATCGCGATGTCGCGGGTCTTCTGGAGCACGATCATGATCTGGATGGCGAGGATGCCGAAGCCGCCCACCGTGAGGATGGCGCCGATCTGCATCGCCACGATGCGGTTCTGCATCGAGAAGAGCGAGAGGAAGTTCTGGTTGGTCTCCTGCCAGCTCTCGGCGTCGTAGCCCGTGAGGCGCTCGATGCGGTCAGAGAGATCACGCGCCTCGTCGGGGTCGCGCATCCTCACCTCGATGCGACCGATCACGTCGGGCCTCCGCAGAATCGTCTGCGCCGAGCGGAGGTTCACGAAGGCCCGCACTCGATCGACGGAGGGAATCCCCGTGTCGACGAGGGCCACGACCTTGAGCGACACGGCCGCGCCGCCGGGCGCCACCACGCGCACGCGATCACCGAGCTTCGCGCCGAGGTTCTCTGCGAGCGAGATGCCGAGCGCCACGCCGTCGGTGGTGATCGAGAGCGCGCGCCACGAGCCCTGCACCACGTAGCGAGAGAGCGGCGTGCAGCGGTCCTGCGTCTCGGGGTCGATGCCGCGGAGGTCGACGCCGAGGTCCTTCACGCCGACGGTGGCGATGCCCTGACCGACGATGCCCGCGCACGCGGCCTCGACGCCGGGGAGCGACTCGAGCGCGCGCACGACATCCGTAGGCCGCGCGATGCGCGTGAGCCTGTCGCTCGGCTGCTCGTGGCGAACGAGCGTCACCGCGGGCGACGGAGAGACCCAGCGACCGAGGATCGACCCCTCGCGCGAGAGGCGCTTGTCGAAGACCGTGACGTGGGGCGCGATGCGCGTGATCTCGTTGAGAAAGCGCACCTGAAAGCCCTGCATGATCCCGTTCATCGCGATGAGGACGAGCACCCCCAGCGCGACGCCGCAGACGGCGATGCCGTTGAGCAGCTTGCGCTCCCAGAGCTGCCGCGTAGCGATGAAGAGCACGAGCCGGTAGGGGGCGAGCCAGCGCACGTCACATCCCCGCGGGCGGGTTCGCGGCCCCGGGCTCTCCCGTCGGCAGCGGTTGCAGCGTGGTCCTCACGCGCAGGCCCTCGCGCAGGGCGCTCGTGTCGCCCGTGATCACCGCGTCGCCCTCGCGCAGCCCCGCGGCCACCTCGACGCGCGCGATGTCACGGATGCCCGACCGCACGCTCACCCGGTGCGCCCGGCCGTCGGCGCCCGCCACCCCGGCGACGTTGTTGTTCACCCCGTCGGCAGGCGCCACGAGCACGCCGTCGTGGCGCGCGAGCACGACGTTGACCTCGGCGGTCATCCCCGGGCGCAGGTTCTCGACGGGCGCGTCGAGCGTGAGGCGCACTTCGAAGGACCGCGACGTGCGGTCTGCGTCGGGGAGCACGCGCGTCACGTGGGCTTCGAAGACCCGACCCTCGAAGGCCTGAAAGCGCACCACCGCGAGGCCGCCGACGCGCACGCGGCCGATGTCGGTCTCGTCGATGCGGGCCTCGATCTGGAGGCGGCCCACGTCGCCCACGCGGACGATGTTCTGGTTGACGCCCACCATCTCGCCGAGCTCGACGTGGCGGGCGAGCACGACGCCGTCGAGGGGAGAGCGCACCTCGACGTCGCTCGCCCGAGCGCGCAGCGAGGCCATGCCCGCGCGCTGACGGGCGCTGTCGGCGCGGAGCGTGATGCGGGCGTCGCGGCCCTGCGCGCGGTTGGCGGCGAGCTGCGCGGTGAGCTGCGCGACCTGCGTGCGAGCGCGGTCGAGGTCCTGCGGAGACGTGGCGCCCGAGCGGGCGAGCGGCTCGAGGCGGGCGAGGTCGGCGCGGGCCTGCGAGAGCTGCGCTTCGAGGGCCGCGGCCTGCGCTTCGAGGGCGGCGATCTGCGGCGCCGTGGCGAGGCGCTCGCGGGCGGCTTCGAAGTCCGCGAGGCCGCGCTGCACGTCGAATCCGAGCGTCGGCGCGTCGATGCGCGCGAGGAGCTGACCGGCGCGCACGGGGTCTCCCTCGTGCACCGAGAGGTCGGCCACGGGGCCCGCGGCGCGAGCCTTGATTTCGACGCGATCGACGCACTCCACGGTGCCGCTCGCGTACACGGCGTCGACGGTGCTGCCGCGCGCGACGAGGACCGCGGTGACGGGGCGAGGGCGGAGCTTCACGAAGGCCACCCCTCCGCCGACGGCGACGACGAGTACGCCCGCGATGATCCATCCTCTGGCCATTGCGTCCCTTGGAGTGCGCCGACGCGATTCGCGTTGCAAGCGAGCGTTTTTCGCGCTGTGCACCCGCTGCGCTGGGAGGGCGACGAGGGGAGCGTCCCTTGCGGAGCTCCTGACGGAGCGCCCGCGAACGTCGCCGGGTTCTCGCGCTCGCGACCGCGGACTTGCCACGATCATCGCATGTGCAGCCGCATCACCAACCACCAGGAGCTCGACGTCAACGCGCGCGAGTTCGACGCCGACATCGAGCCGGGCACGGTGTGGACGCCCTCGTACAACGTCGCGCCGACGCAGCAGCTCCCCGTCGTGGGGCTCCGCGAGGGGCAGCGGGTGCTGCGCACGCTGCGTTGGGGCCTCGTGCCGTCGTGGGTGCGCGACGCCGAGGGCGCCGCCGAGATCGCCACGCGGTGCATCAACGCGCGCTCGGAGACCGTCGACGTGAAGCCCGCGTTCAAGGCCGCGCTCGCGAAGCGCCGCTGCGCCGTGATCGTCTCGGGCTGGTACGAGTGGAAGCACGAGGGCTCGGCCAAGATCCCGCACTGGTTCCACCCCGCGAACGGCGGGCTCCTCGCGCTCGCGGGCCTCTGGGAGCGCTGGAAGAACCCCGTCACCGGGGAAGAGCTCCGCACGACGACGGTGATCACCACGGAGCCCAACGCGAAGGCCGCGCCCGTGCACGACCGCATGCCCGTGGTGCTCGGCGGCGACGCGCTCGTCCGCTGGCTCGCGCCCGACACGGAGGTGTCGAGCCTCCGCTACGTGCTCCGCCCCTGCCCCGACGAGACGCTCGACGTGTACGTCGTCGACCGCAAGGTCGGCAGCCCCCGCAACAACGACCAGGGCCTCATCGTGCGAGCCGCGTAACCATCGCGCAGAAGTCGCCCCCGGCGTCGTGACCGCCGCCGGTCCTTTGGGCCCATCGTCCTTCAAGGCCCCTGCGGACGTGAGTACGCCGGGGCGTCACGCCGAGATCGCTCCCGGCGTCGTGAGCGCCGGTCCTTTGGGCCCATCGTGCTTCAAGGAACCGGCGGACGTGAGTACGCCGGGGCGTCACGCTGAGATCGCTCCCGGCATCGTGACCGCCGCCGGTCCTTGGAGGGGATCGCTCGCGCCTGGCGCGTACGCCGCTCGCTCCGGGACCGTCGTGGTCGTCCGCACGCGCTTCACGCACGCCTTCGCGCGCCGCGAACCGATCGCGCACACCGCGCCTACCATCACTCAAAAACACCATGAATCCGTGTGGGAACAGCGAATGCTGCGACCGCGCGCATGGGCACCCAGACGACCTCCCGGGCCTACGTCCCTCGCAACTGCGTGTGGGAGATCACGCGCGGATGCACCCTCCGCTGCGTGCATTGCGGCAGCGAGGCGGGCGCCCGTCGGCGGGGTGAGCTCGACACCGCGGAGTGCCTCGACGTGATCGCGCAGCTCGCGGCGCTCGGCACCGAGCACATCACCCTCTCGGGCGGAGAGCCCACGCTGCGCCCCGACTGGGTCACCCTCGCGAAGGCGATCACCGACGCGGGGATGTTCGTCAACCTCGTGACCAACGGCCAGGGAGACCCCGAGCGCTTCGCCGCGAACGCCGTCACCGCGGGCCTCGCCAACGTCGGCGTCAGCGTCGACGGGCTCCGCGCCACCCACGACGCCCTGCGCGGCGAAGGGACCTTCGAACGCGCCATGGCCACCGTGCGCGCCGTCGCCGCGCGCGGCGTGTGGGTCGACGTGATGGTCACCCTGCACCGCGAGAACGTGCTCGACATCGAGGGCCTCTACGACGAGCTCGTCGCCGCGGGCGCCCGCGGGATGCGCTTTCAGCTCGCCAAGCCCATGGGCTCGCTCACCGCGCGCGACGACCTCACGCTCCGCCCGGCGGCCCTCCTCACGCTGATCCCGCGCCTCGGCAGGCTCTCTCGCCGCGGCGCGCTGCGCGTCGCGGTGGGAGACTCCATCGGCTACTACGGCCCCGACGACCGCGCGCTGCGCAATCCTTACGGCGCCAACGTCCCCTGGACGGGGTGTCACGCGGGCTGCGAGGCCATCGGCATCCAGAGCGACGGCGGGGTGAAGGGGTGCCTCTCGCTGCAACCGCACGCGGGCGAGGCCGATCCCTTCGTCGAGGGCAACGTGCGCGAGCTCCCCCTGCGCGAGATCTGGGAGCGCCCCGGGGCCTTCGCCTACAACCGCGCGTGGCGCGTCGAGAGCCTCACGGGCGCGTGCGCCCGCTGCGAGTACGCGCGCGTCTGCCGCGGAGGCGCGCGCTGCGTGGCCCACGCGTACACGCGCTCGCTCGGCTGCGACCCGATGTGTCACCACGCCGCGATGCGAGAGGCCGACGCGGGCTCACGCTGGCTCGCGAAGACCTCGGCGCGGGTGGCGACGCTCTGCGCGGCGCTCGGCGTCATCGGCGGGTGCTCATCGACGAGCAACGGCTCGACGGGCGACGCGTCGACGGACCTCACCGCGACCGACACCGCCGACGTGACGATGACCGACGTGACCGACGTGACCGACGCGAGCGTCGTCGACGCGACCGACGCGACCGACGTGCGAGACGTGAGTGATGCTGCGGACGTGAGCGACGCGAGCGATGCTGCGGACGTGCGCGATGCGAGCGACGCTGCGGACGTGAGTGATGCGAGCGACGCTGCGGACGTGCGTGACGCGAGTGATGCGAGCGACGCTGCGGACGTGCGTGATGCGTCGAGCGACGCGATCGATTGCACGCGCGTGTGCTGCGCGTGCGACTACGGGATCCTGCTCCCCGAGGTGTACGCGGCCTGCTGCCGCTGAGCGGACGCCCCCGGGCGAGCGGTCAGTGGAACTCGACGTGGTCGGTGTGCAGCGTCGCACCGGCCGCGTCGAGGATGGTCACGTCGAACCTGTGCCCCGCCGCGCGGCGAGGGAAGCGCGACCACGCGCTCGCCCGTCCGTGCACCACGTTGAGCGACTGCCGCGGACCCGGGCGGCCGTCGATGCTCCACGTGAGCGTCACCTGCGCGGGCGCGCCGTCGTTGCGGAACTCGAACCAGTACAGCACCGAGGTCGCCGACGCCTCGAGCGGCCCCGAAGGCGCGTTGCGCGTGAGCGACGGCGTGAACTGTCCGCGCGTCACGGTCACCCCGTCGGCCTGCGCGAGCGACGAGAAGAGCGCGGTGGTGACCAGGGCGAACGCGGCGAGTGAGCGCTTCATCGATGTTCCCTCCAGAGAATCGCCCCGCGAGGATGGGGCGCGGACGTCTCAGCAGCACGCGTGCCGCCGTGAATCGAGCGCGTGATCTTCAGGGAATCTCCCTGCGCTCCGCAAGGCTCACCGTGGCCCCGCCCACACGTCGTGACGGACGCCGAGACACGGCGCGCCGAGGCGCCGCCCCCCGCCGCGAAGCCTCACGCGATCCCGAGCTCGCGCATCCTGAGCTGGAGCCCGCGCGTCGACACCTCGAGCTTCGCGGACATCTCCCCGAGGTCTCCGCCGCAGGCGTCGCGGCAGCGCTCGAGCTCCTCGCGCGAGAGCTCGTTGGCCTTGCGCAGCAGGGCGCATCGATCGATGAGGCCGTAGAGCGAGCTCACCGCGATGCCGAGCTGTCGCGCCGTGGCCTCGCGCCTCCACCCGTTGCCGCGGAGCGCCGCGAGCAGCGCGTCGTCGGTGATCTCCGAGGGCCTGCGCTTCACCTTCGGCGCCGCGTCGGGCGCGGTCTGGTCGGGGTCGGGAGGGCGCGCCACGAGACGCTCGATCGTGTCGCCGAGCACGAGCTTCGGCTCCCCGCGGCTCGCCTGAACGAGCTGTCGCACCAGCGCGCGGAGCTCCCTCACGTTGCCCGGCCAGTCGTAGCGGGCGAGCGCACCCGCGAGCGCCGCGGGCACATACGGTCGCCCGTCGGTGACCGGGGCGTCGAGCCTCGGAGGCTCCCCCGCGGAGATGAGCTCGGCCCTCAAGAAGTGCACGAAGAGCCGACCGATGTCGTCGCGGCGCGCGCGCAGCGGCGGGAGCGTGATCTCGAAGCCCGCGACGCCCTCGTAGAGCGCCGCTTCGAAGCGACCGTCGCGCGCCGCCGCGGCGAGGTCGACGTCGGTCGCGGCGACGAGGCGCACGCTCACCCGCGCCGGGGCGCTCGCCCCCACGGGCGTCACCTCGCCCGCCTGCAACGCGCGCAAGAGGCCGGGCTGAACCGCCGCGGGGAGGTCGCCGATGCGGTCGAGGAAGAGCGTCCCCCCGTCGGCGCGCGCGACGTGACCGGGCGTGTTCCGCGCGGCCTTCGACGACGCCCCCATCGATTGACCGAACAGCTCCGAGGCCGCCTGCGACGCTGGGACCGACGCGATGTCGACGCACACGCAGGGCCCCGAGCGGCGGCGCGACGACTTGTGGATCGCCCGCGCAACAAGCTCTTTTCCAGCGCCCGACGCCCCTCGGATGAGCACCGGCGCGTCGAGGCCCGCGACGCGCGCGATGTCGGCGCGCACCCGCTCGATGCCGTCGCTGTCACCCACGATGCCCATGCGCGGCGCGCGCGGCCCCTCGGCCCGCGAGCGGTGCAGGAGCAGCGTGACGCGTCCCCCGAGCTCGAGCACCACGCCCTCCGCGAGCGCGCTCGCGGGCACCTCGACGACGCCCTTCGC
Source organism: Myxococcota bacterium (assembly GCA_052035985.1). Lineage (GTDB taxonomy): Bacteria > Myxococcota_A > Polyangia > Polyangiales > CAISKJ01. Next base: position 15,603 of record JBPOHC010001117.1, read on the forward strand.
GGGCGCGCCGTCGAGGGCGAGAACACCCGCCCCGTCGACCTTGAAGGCCACGCGGTCTCCCTTGAGCGAGAGGGTGACGGCGCGACGGCTGAGCGCCGGGTCCGCGAGCGGCTCGGCCGCGGATTCACCGGGGGTCGCGAAGCGGGGCTCGGAGCGCGAGAGGGTCGCGGGGCGTCCGTTGTGAAGCTCTTCGAGGCGAGCGACCTGACCGACCCTCCGAGCGTCAGGGTGCCCGAGGATGGTCAGCGTCGGAATCAAGAAGGTGCCTCCGGGGAGACGCCGTTCAGGAGCCGATCCCCATGGCGCGGAGCCGGGTGAGGTTGGCCTGGAGGCTCGGTGAGGTGCCCACGCGAGCCGCCGCTTCGAACGCGTCGAGGGCGTCTTTATACCGCCGATCGAGGAGGGCCTCGACGCCCTTCGCGTACAGCTCATCGAAGTCAGGCGCCTCCATCGGGAGCACGGGCGTCGGCGTGACGACCGCGTGCTCGGGCACGATGGGCGCTGGGGGCGTCGCGGGGCGCGAGGGAGGCACCGCGGGGCCCGGAGCGACGTTCTGCGTGGTCGCCCGCGTGAGCTCCGCGAACCAGCGCTCGTCGCCCTCCTGGAGCTGGCTGATGCCGCCGTAGGGGAGCGTGAGGCGGGGGCGATCGGACTCGACGCGCGGGGTCGAGACGCCTTCGCCCTCGAGGTCCTGCCAGCGGAAGTAGTCGAGCAGCACGGCCTCGCAGGTGCCCTGGAGCGTGCGCTGCCCCTCGGCGCCGGGGGGCTGCACCCGCACGCCCGCGCCCGGCAGCGCGCAGAGCCGAAAGAACGCCTCGGCGCCGATGCCCCGCTTGTCGCGCGCGTGCCACGCCTCGCCGCGGATGATGATCACCTCGCCGTAGACCGCGCCCGAGAGAGACACCTCGAGTCGCACCGAGTGGCGGCCCATGCCCGCGAGGGTGACGAAGTCGGTGAGGGTGAACGCGGCGTTGACGTCTTCGAGGCCGAGCTGCTCGACGACGAGCTCGCGGAGCGCCGAGAGGCTGAAGGGCTTCTCGACGACCATCAGGCCCGGTCGATCGGGGAGCTTGTCGCGGAGGGGCGGCGTCGCCGCGACGAGGACGGGGATGCGCACCCCGAGGCGGTCGAGCTCGGCGAGCACCGCGAGGCCGGGCTCATCGGGGAGCGCGAGCGCGGTGATCACGAGCTGGGGGACGGTCGCGGCGATGGAGGCGCGGGCCTCGCGGGCGCTCGCAGCGGTGCGCACGGTCACGCTGCGAAGCTCCGAGAGTCCGCGCGCGATCGACGCGCGGAGTGTTGGATCGCTCTCGACGACCAGGACCGTCGGCATCAGCGGGTCATCCAGGGATCTTGATGGGGTCCGTGATGAGGTCGACGCCGCAGGGCAGCGCCTCGACCCACGAGATGAAGCGATCGACCATCGCGCGACCGCGGAAGAGCGCGCCGTGCTGCGGCGCGAGGATCTCGATGTCGAGCTGACGCGCCGCCGCGGCCCAGCGACGGAGCGCGGAGTTCGAAGCCATGTAGCGGCGGTGAAAGCCCTCCATGAAGGGGAGGTGCGCGTCGAAGTCGGTGACCTCGTCGGCGTCGGTGCCGATGGAGGCCCCGAGGTCGCCCGAGTAGAGGATCTTCGAGGTCGGGTCGTAGACGTGGAAGTTGCCCGGCGAGTGGAGGAAGTGCGCGGGCAGGATGACGAGCTTCGAGGCGCCCAGGGTGAGCACCATGCCCTCGTCGGGGATGGGCTTGAGGCGGTTGATAACCAGGTGATCGAGGCCGAAGTGGGGGACGAAGCGGGTCCACAGGGCCGAGATGTACGCGTCGGCGTCGGTGGTCATGAGCCAGCCGTTGGAGGCCGCCACGATGTCGGGGTCCTGGTGCGAGAAGAAGATGTACTTGAGCTTCGCGCCCGCGAGCTGCTGGCTCGCCGCCGCGAGGACGCGCGAGTAGACCTTGTGCCCGCCGGGGTCGAGGATCATCCCCTCGCTCCCGTGGATGATGAGGTGCTGGTTGGCCTGCACGGCCACGCCGCCCGCGCTGAAATCAGGCAGGAGGACGTTGCGGTGCGTGCCGTCGGTGAAGAGCGTGGTGAACTGGGTAGACATCGGGATCTCGCCTTCTTTCGCCGCTCGTCTCAGAGCACCTTGCGGACGTCTTCGATCGCCCGCCGCACGTCGAGGAACAGCAGCCCCAGCTTGGCCTGCTTGCCGGCGAGCGCGAGGAGCAGCGTCCCCGAGCTCGAGCTCATCATCACGGCGTAGCCCTCGGTGCCTCGGACGAGCACCTCCTGAACGTCTCCGCGCGTGAGCTCCGTGGCGGCGCGCGTGCCGAGCGAGAGGAGCGTCGCGCTCATGGCGCCCACGCGGGCCTCGTCGACGTGCTGCGGCAGCGCGCTCGCGATGATGAGCCCGTCTTCGGAGATGA
>JBPOHC010001060.1:0-1940 GCA_052035985.1 Myxococcota bacterium
CGGAAGCGGGGTATGGGGTCACGCCGCGCCGTCGCAAAAGAGCCGCACCCGTGGCAGGTAGAACGAGCGGATCCGCGTAGTGCGGGAGCGTTCGAAGTGACGAGCGGCGCGTTCGATCACTTCAGCCTCCGCTACGAAGAGACGGAGCGGACCCTCCGACACTGGAAGGCCCTCGGCTCGCGGCGTCGCACGGAGGTGACGGTGATGCGCGCCGTCGGCGTCGAGCTCTCTCGACACGCCGTCGCCTTCGGCGTCGAGCTCGACTACTCGATGGTGCGTGGCGTTCGCGACGAGGAGTCCGCGGCGATCCAGACGTGGTGGCGCGGCGAGCACCACGCGTACCTCGACGCGCGGCTGCGCTCGCTCGGCCTGAGCGCGCGCTTCGACCTCGACCTGAACGCCCCCGCGGTGCTCTCGTCGTCGTCGGAGCGCGTGTCGATCACGAAGCGCTGGGGGCACCTCACGTACCCCGTCGTGCGGTTGGCGACGGCCCCGAGGTGGTGCTTCGGCTCGAGTGAGTGAGCGCGCGCGGAGGGTGCGGCGCATACATCTTCGCGGAGCGCGAGCCTCTACGTGTCGGCGCGCACGCGCGCGAGCGCCTCGGTCAGCGCGTATCGCGCGCAGGTGTCCTCGACGTCCGCGATCTCGTCGACGCTTCGGCCGCGAAGCAGCATCACGATGTCGGCTCGATCCTGTATCCCGCCCCCGAGGAGCTTCATCGCGACGAGGTGCCCGAGCCCGACGATGGGGAGGGAACTGACGTCCAGAACAGGCTTCGCGCATTGCACCGCGTCGAGGCCAAGGCGCTGTCGCACGCTCGGATGCGTCGTGCCGAAGTTGAAGATCTCGACCGGATCAGCGCCCGCGACCTCGATGCGCACGACGCCGTCGACCGGGTCCATCTCGTCGGGAGCGAAATAGTGCGCAGGAATACCTGCCTCATCGAGCGCCGCAGCATGTTCGCGCAGATGTCCTGTCACGATGGCCAGGTCGAGATCGCGTGTTGCCCGCAGGTAGCCGTGGATCGCGACCGCGATGCCACCGATCACACAGGTGGCCCTCCCTCGTCCCGCGAGCAGCGCATGAACCCGCTCCGCGAGTTGGAGCGTGCGGTCGAATGGGTCGCTCACGGCGCGTTCGACGCGGCCCGCCGCACGCGCGCCTGAAGCGCGGCCAACGAGCGCCCTAGCGCAAGCGCTCGCGAGGCGCGCTCCCTCGCCGTCATGGAGCGCTCCTGCGTCGTGTCCTCGGCCCGCAGCCGTTCCATCAGCGCCGAGCGAACGCCGGGCACAGCGCGCGCGTCATCGAGTGCCGTCGAGGTGGACATCGTGTACCCGCCAAGCATCGCACGAGCGCGCGCAGGGCGGGAGCGATCCACGCATTGCGGAGGGTGATCTGGCGGCGATCAGCCCGTGACGGGCTTCACGGGAACGGGCGACGCGGCGGCCTTCTTCGCGTGACGGGGGTGCCGTCGATCCTTGCGGATTCTCAGCACGTCGGCCATCGCGCTCGACTCCGCGGGCAGGTCGCGCTCGACGGCGTCACAGAGCGTCACGCGGCGCGCGCTCATCCTCGTTCGCAGCGTGTCGTCGCTCAGGTGCTCGACGGACGCCACGAAAGCATCGGTGTCGTCTTGCCGCGAGGGTTGACGAAACGTCCGTGACGCGGGCTCTGCGCGCCCCGCGGCGGTGGGTGTCGGCGAGGGGGACCTTGAATTCCTTGTCCGCCCCGCGCTCAACTCGCGCCACTTCGCAGGAGGTGCTCCCGCCACCTCCCGGTAACTCGCTGAGTTCCGGAACGATGGTCCCACCACCTCCCGCGAACTCGCTGAGTTGCAAACCGAAGCTCCCACCACCTCCACGGAAGTCGCGCCACTTCGCAGGGGGTGCTCCCACCGCCTCCCGATAACTCGTCGCACTTCGCCCGTCGCCCGACACGCG
>JBPOHC010000704.1:0-14735 GCA_052035985.1 Myxococcota bacterium
TGATCGACCACGCGGCGCAGAGCGCGGCGATGGCGGCGAGGCGCCGTTTCGAAGAGGGATCAAGCATGGGTGTGGGTCCCGTCCTTTCGGGGCCATCGCACCGTGCGGGGGAGCGCCGTGTCAAGCGTCGGATCGGAGGCGTTTTCGTCAGCTTCCGCGAAGCGCTGTGGCTGCTCGCTGATCTCGCGGATCACCCGTCGCGAACGCTCACCCCGAGGCTCTTCGCGAGCGCTTCGGCCCTCGGTCGCGCGCTCGCGCGCTGGTCCGCGATCTTTCCTCTGCGCTCCCACGGGCGCAGCGCGTCGAAGCGTCGCCCGTCGCGCAGCACCACGGTCACCACGAGCGGAGCCTTCATCGACAGCTCCACGGCCTCGACCTCCGCCGCGGAGAAGCGCGTCACGGTGCTCCCCACGATGCGCTGCGCGGTGTGCTCGACGGCGCGCTTCTCGATGACCGTGCGCAGCCTCCACGGCGCGCGCGCGAACGAGACCGCGAGCACCGCGGCGACGACGGCCGAGCCGATGAGCGCCGCGCGATCGAACACGGCCACGCGCGCCGTGCTCACCGACACCACCACGAGGAACGCGGCGATCAGCGAGAAGGCCACGCCGAACACGCGGTACGCGGGCTGACGATCTTCGAACTCCACAGGGTCCATCGCGGGGGTCACCACAGGGCGTCGTGGTCTTCGACGACGCCTGCCACACCTTCGATGCGCGAGGTCACGTCGCCGACGCGAACCGTCCCGCTGAAGCGTCCGTAGGGCTGCGCGAAGCGGCTCTTGATGAGCACCATGTCCTCGTGGCCGAAGCGCGCGCCCGCGGGGTCGAAGCGGAGATCAACCCCGTCGCCCGTGATCGTCCAGCGTGAGCTTCCGGGAGCCTTCGCGTCGAACTCGAAGCGCACCGGGCCGAGCGCGTAGGGAGCCCCGTCGACCCAGAGCACGTTCTCTCTCGCGCGCTCCGAGTCGTTGTGGAGCTCGCACAGGTTGAGACCCACGCGCCTCCCCTCTGCGTCGGTGCCCGCGAGGCTCGCCCAGCGCCACACGGTGTGCCTCGGCGGGTACGCGTCGGTCACATCAATGATGGCAGGCGCGCTCACTTCGAAGCGTTCGGAGCCCCACTGCACGAAGCCCGTCGCGGTGAGGGTGTTGTCCTTGGTGGTGAGGTTCCAGCGGCCGTGCGCGTCGTCGCCCGCGGGTGCGACGCAGGTCATCTCGGTGACCGCGTCGGTGGTGCGCGTGAGCGCGAGGTCGAAGCGCGCCGCGTCAGCGCCCTCACCGATCGAGCCGTGCAGTCGCCCCGGCGCGATGCCCTCGGGGAGCGTCGCGGTGATCACGTCGTAGCCCGAGCGCCAGCGCGCCTGACGGCGTCCGACGACGGCGCTCCACGAGGGGGCGACGGCCTTCCACGGGCGGGGTGATGAGGCCGCGTCGAGGGAGCCCACGTACGCGAAGGCGTTGCCCGCGAGGCCGATGTCGACCACGGCGACGCCGAGCACGAAGCGGGGATCGTAGACGCCCGTGTAGATCCAGCGCTTGCGCCGCGTGGCGGCGAGCGCGATCGACGGCGTGGGAGGGCCCTCACGCACGGCGCCGCGAAAGAGCCCGTACGCGACGGCGTCCATGTGAGGGGAAGCGTCGCCCTTGAAGCACGCGAGGGGAGAGACCGACGAGGCGTCACGCACTGCGCTCACTCACTTTCGAGCGTCGGACTCTACCAGCGGCGCGTCGCGATCGAGCACCTCGCGCACCTTCGCCACGAGCGACTGCGACGTGTAGGGCTTCTGGAGGAACGCCACCTCGGCCTGGAGCACCCCGTGACGCACGACCGCGTCGGCGGCGTACCCGCTGGTGAAGAGCACGCGCACCGAGGGGCATCGACGGGTGACCATCTCGGCGAGCTCGCGGCCCCCGATGCGGGGCATCACCACGTCGGTCACCAGCGCGTCGACGGTGCCGCCGCGGGCTTCGAGGAGCTCCATCGCCTCCTCGGCGCCGCTGGCCTGGAGCACGTCGTAGCCGCGCGCGACGAGGGCGCGGTAGGCCACGCGGCGCACGGTGTCTTCGTCTTCGACGAGGAGCACCGACTCGTGACCGTTGAGGCTCTTCGGGGTGAGCGCCACGCGCTCGACGGGGGCGCGCGCGTCGACCGCGGGCAGGAACACTTCGAAGGTCGCGCCCGCGTCGGGCTCGCTCCGCACGTCGATGTGTCCGCCGCTCTGGGTGACGATGCCGTGCACGACGGCGAGGCCGAGGCCCGTGCCCTTGCCGGGGCCCTTCGTGGTGAAGAACGGTTCGAAGAGCCGCGCGCGCACCTCGGGCGACATCCCGACGCCCGAGTCAGACACGGTGATTCGAACGAAGCGCCCGGGCTTGATGCTCGGGTTCACCCGCGCGTGCTCCTCGTCGAGGGTCACGTCGCGGAGGTCGATGGAGAGCATGCCCCCGGCGGGCATCGCTTCGCGCGCGTTGAGCGAGAGGTTGAGGAGCACCTGGCCCATGAGCCCCGCGTCGGCCACCACGCAGCGCAGCGACGGCGCGACGGAGGTCACGAGCGTGACCTGCTCCCCGAGGAGGCGGCGGAGCATGCGCTCGGTGTCGGTCACCACGGCGCCGAGGTCGATGACCCGCGGCTCCATCACCTGCTGTCGGCTGAACGCGAGGAGCTGTCGCGTGAGGGTCGCGGCGCGCTCTCCGGCCTGACGGATCTCGTGCACGAGCTCGCGCAGCGGGTCGTGGTCCGCGAGCTCCGAGAGGAGAGCGTCGCTGTTGCCCGCGATGACCGTGAGCCAGTTGTTGAAGTCGTGCGCGACGCCGCCCGCGAGGAGCCCGACGCTCTCCATCTTCTGCGTCTGCCGTAGGCGCGCCTCGAGCTGCCGTCGCTCGGTGACGTCTTCCGCGACGCCGGCCACGCGGATGAGCCGCCCCGTCGCGTCGCGCACGGGGTAGGCGTGTCCCCTCACCCAGCGGACCTCGCCGTCGGGCCGCACGGCGCGGTACTCGACCTCGCAGTCTTCGATTCCGTCGGCGGAGAAGCAGCGCGAGACGCGCTCGCGATCGTCGGGATGGACGGCGTCGAGGAGGCCGTCCGGCGAGGCCATGAGCTCCTCGGGCGAGCGACCGAAGAGCGACTCGCTGACGGGGCTGAGATAGACGAGCCGCGCCCCCGCGGGGTCGACGAGCCAGAATACTTCGCGGATGTTCCCCACGAGCTGGAGGAAGCGCTCCTCGCTCGTGCGGAGGGCCTCCTCGCGGGCCTTTCGCGCGGAGATGTCGTGCACGGTGGCGAGCACCAGGGGCCCCCCCAGCGCGCTGATCCTGCTGATGCCCACCTCGACGGGAAACACCGTCCCGTCGCTCCTCAACGCCGCGAGCTCTCTCCCGTGGCCCATGCGCGTGGGGCGCTCGCCGACCATGAAGCTCGCGCGCATCCCCGCGTGCTCGCCTCGGATCTGGCGCGGTATCAGCGACTCGACCGCGCGACCGACGAGCGCGCAGCGCGCGACCGCGAACATGCGCTCCACAAGGTCGTTCGCGGCGACGATCACGCCCGACGCGTCCACGAGGAGGGCGCCCGTGGGCAACGCCTGGAGCACAGCCTCGAGATCCGCCCCGCTCAGCCCCGGTCCCGAGTGAGATGAACCACCCGGTTCATCCGCTGTTTGTGCGGAGTCCATTGGGTGCGCATACCTCCTCTGCAGGCAGAGCGCATCAGAAAGAACCCCGCATCCACGGTGTCCAGAGGGCCCCGGTTCTGCCATTTCGCGCGGCGCAATCGATGTTGCAGTGAGGTTGTGCGCGCGCGACCGCGGCGTCGCGTCGACTGCGCCTTGTGTCCAGCCTTTGTTCGCGCTCATGTCGACGCCGTATGCGACTGGAACGCGCCGACTTTCTCCACCTCGTCCGCAACGGACCGCTCGTCTCGATCGACCTCGTGGTGCGCGACGCCGAGGGGCGCGTGCTCGTCGGCTGGCGCGTGAACCGCCCCGCGCGCGACGCGTGGTTCGTCCCCGGCGGACGGATCTACAAAGACGAGCGCATCGGCCCCGCGTTCGAGCGCGTCACGGCCGCCGAGCTGGGTCGCGCGAGGGACCTCTCCGAGGCGCGCGCTCTCGGCGTGTTCGAACACCTCTACGACGACAACGGGCTCGACGTGCCCGGCGTGAGCACACACTACGTCGTGCTCGCGTACGAGCTCCGCGCCGACGACGTCGCGCCGCCCGACGCGCAGCACAGCAGCTACCGCTGGATGTCCGTGCCGGAGCTCCTGGCCGACGCGGCGGTTCACCCCAACACGCGCGCCTACTTCGAAGCGTCGCCCGCCACGGCGCCGCGCGGCTCAAATCGTGTGGACCCTTCGAGATAGGGGGTTCCGAGGCTCCCTCCCGCTCTCGTAGAGTGTCGCGTCTCCGTGGGACGTTGCGTCGATCGAGTCGCGCGGCGACCACCTCCGACAGACCCGTTCAGGGAGGATGCATGACTGTAGATCTAGGACTTCGCCGCGGCGCGATGCTCGCGGCGGCACTGCTTCTCGTCGCGTGCGGTGACTCCGCGCCCGCGGGAAACCCGCCCCCGGCCGACGCGGCCGTCGACACGCCGGAGAAGGACGTGGCGCCCGACGTAGCGCCCGACGTGGCGCCCGATGTGGCGCCCGATGTGGCCCCGGATGTCGCCCCCGATGTCGAGCCTGACGTCGCCCCTGACGTCGCCCCTGACGTGGCCCCCGACGTGGCGCCCGACGTCCCTGTCGACGTCCCCCCTGCGTGCGCCGCGCCGATGATGATGTGTGGCGACCGCTGCACCGACCTCCTCACCGACTCGATGAACTGCGGCGCGTGCGGGACCGCGTGCCCCGCGAGCCAGAGCTGTATGTCGGGGCGCTGCGCGTGCCTCACGGGTCGTACCGCGTGCAGCGGCACCTGCGTCGACACGCAGTCCGACGAGCGCAACTGCGGCGCGTGCGGAACCGCGGGCCCGGCGGGACAGAGCTGCTCGATGGGCACCTGCGTGTGCCCCATGGGCCAGACGCTCTGCGGCGGCGCGTGCGTCAACGCCCAGACCGACACGGCCAACTGCGGACGCTGCGGCAACGCGTGCCCCGCGAGCCAGAGCTGCACCGCGGGCGCCTGCGCCTGCGCCACCGGTCGCACCGCGTGTGGGACGGGCGCCTCGCTCACCTGCGCCGACACGCAGACCGACAGCTCGAACTGCGGCGCCTGCGGGACCGCGTGCGGCACGGGCCAGAGCTGCGTCGCGGGCGCCTGCGTGTGCCCCACGGGTCAGACCTTCTGCGGCGGCGCGTGCGTGAGCACCATGACCACCAACGCTCACTGCGGACGCTGCGACAACGCGTGCGGCGCGGCGCAGACCTGCGCGGGCGGCGCGTGCACCTGCCCCACGGGCCAGACGGCCTGCGGGACGAGCTGCGTGAACGCCCAGACCGACGCCACCAACTGCGGCGCGTGCGGGAGGGCCTGCCCCACGGGGCAGCTCTGCACCGCGGGCGTCTGCGTGTGCCCCACGGGTCAGACCGCGTGCACCGTCGCGGGCGCCACCGTGTGCGCCGACGTCACGTCGAGCACCTCGCACTGCGGCATGTGCGGCAACGCCTGCCCCACGGGCCAGTCGTGCGTGGCGAGGCTCTGCGGCACGATCCCTTCGAACGACACGCGCACCGGGGCGATCACGATCCCGCTCACGGCGCCCTCGACGACGCTCACGGCCGACACGACGGGCGCGAGCAACAACACCGACGGCCTCTGCGGCTGCACGAGCGGCCGCGACGTGTTCTACACGTTCACGCTCACGCAGGAGGAGCTCGTCTACGCCGACACGCACGACGACGAGACCTGGGACAGTTCGCTCTTCCTCCAGAACGAAGCGGGCACCAACATCGCTTCGATGGGTGACTCGACGGCGTGCAACGACGACTCGTGCGGCGGACGTCGCTCGCAGATCGCCGCGCGGCTCGCGGCGGGGCGCTACTTCCTCGTGCTCTCGGGGTGCGGCCAGGGTCGCGCCACGGTGCGCTTCCAGCACCTCCCCGTGGGCAGCGGGACGGTGACCCGCGTGTTCACCACGTCGACCACCACGCAGACCGTCACGGGCACCGTCGCGGCGGGCACCGGGCGCGTCAACGGCGGCTGCACCTCCGACGGCCCCGAGAACATGTTCTTCTTCACCACGTGCCCGTCGTTCCCCGCGACGCGCATGCACATCTCCACGTGCGGCGCGACGACCTTCGACACGGTGCTCCACCAGACCTCGCCCGCGCGCATGCCCGTGACCGTGTGCAACGACGACTTCTGCAACGTCCAGTCGTCCATCGAACCGACGATCCCCTCGGGCTCGGGCCTCCACGCCTGGTACGTCGACACCTTCGGCTCGCGCGTGCCCGGTGACTACACCCTCCGCTACCGCTTCGGCGCGTGCAGCACCGACTTCACCGACTGCACCGCCGTGTGCCGTTACACCGTCGCAGACGACTCCAACTGTGGCGCCTGCGGCACCTCGTGCTCGGGCGGAACGTCGTGTGCCGCGAGCGCGTGCGTGTGCCCCACGGGCCAGACGCTCTGCACCGGGACCTGCGTCGACATGCAGGTCGACAGCCGCAACTGCGGCGCGTGCGGACGCGTGTGCGGCGCGGGCGCGACCTGCTCGGCGGGCGCGTGCGTGTACACCACCAGCGCCGTCGACGTCAGCGTCACGGGCACCGTCACGATCAACACCGTGGCGGCCTCGGCCAACGCGGCCGCGGCGAGCAGCACCGTCGCCCTCACCAACGTGGTGGGCTCCTTCGCGGTGGGCGACCTCGTGGTGCTCCACCAGACGCAGCGCGCCACGGGCGTGATCGGCTACTACGAGTACCGACGCGTGACGGCCGCGTCGGCGACCTCGCTCACCCTCAACGCGGCGCTCACCAACGCGTACGTGACCAGCGACTCGCCCTTCGCGCGCGCTCAGGTGGTGCGCGTCGTCGAGGCGCGCAACTACACCGTCCCCGCGGGCGCCACGGTCAACGCCCCCGCGTGGAACGGAACGACGGGCGGCATCCTCGCGATCACGGCGGGCGGGACGCTCACCGTCGCGGGCGCGATCAACATGGACGGCCGCGGCTTCCGCGGTCGCGGTCACTCGTGCACGTACCGCTGCGCGCGAGGGTTCCAGGGTGAGGGCAGCATCGGCCTCGGCGGCGCGGACATCGCGTCGAACGGCTCCGGCGGCGGCGGCGGCGGCGCGGGCCAGGACGACGGCTCCGGCGGCGGCGGCGGCTACGCGGCCACGGGCGCGGCGGGCGGCAACGGCACCTGCGGCGCGTGCCGCGAGGCGTGCCCGATCCCCGGCGGCGTCGGCGGAAGCCTCACGGGCACGGCGGACCTCTCGGCCGCGGTGTTCCTCGGCGGCGCAGGCGGCGAAGGCGGCGCCGACGAAGACGGCAGCAACCCCGGCTCCGGCGGCTCCGGCGGCGGCATCGTGCTCGTTCGCGCGAGCGCCGCCACCGTCACCGGCAACATCTTCTCGCGCGGCGCCACGGGCGCGGGCGGGAGCAACGCGTGCGGCGGCGCGGGCTGCGGCATGGGCGGCGGCGTCGGCGGCGCGGGCGGAGCGGTGCGCGTCCACACCATCGGCGCGGCGACCATCGGATCGAACCTCATCGTCGTCGCCTCGGGCGGCGGCGGCGGCGCGACCTGCGGCAGCGCGAGCGGCGGCGCGGGCTCTATCGGGCGCATCGGCGTGAACGCCGCGTCCGTCACGGGCACCACGACCCCGGCCTTCGACCGCAACTGATCGACGGCTCCCTCTTCACCCAACCCCCATCACCCGGTCGCGGCGGCGAGCATCGCCCGCCGCGTACCGGCGACCTCGCTCCGCGACGCGGCTCAGCGTCCGTAGCGAACGATCGCGCCACGCGCGCCGACGGCCCACACCTCACCCGTCGGGGCGCGCCACACCGACGCGAGGCCCGGACGCGGAACCGCTGCGAGCGTCCAGCGACCGCCGTCCCATCGCGCGACCTGCGGCGCCTCGCCGACGGCCCACACCTCGCTCGCAGACGCGCACGAGAGCGCGCGCACGGTCATGAGGGGCGCGAGCGGATACGACGACCACCCCGCGGAGGCGTAGCGGAGCACGTTGCCGCCCGCGGTCACCCACAGCGCGCGATCGCTCGTCACGCAGAGGCCGCCGTCAAAGGTAGATCCGCGCGGCAACGGCACGGGCATCTCCCAACCCGCCGACGTGTGGCGAACGAACGCGGGGAATTCTGCGGCGGTCCAGAGGTCGTCGCCTGACCCCGTGATGGCGACGAAGCCCGGCGGGCGCATGCCTCCGGGGACGAACTCGGGTCGCCATTGCGTCCCGTCCCAATGCCACGCCGAAGGATCGGGCATCTCGACGACGCCCGTGAGCCACACGGTCGAGGCTCCGCTCCCCCACACTGCGCGCAGCGACGTGCGCGGACTCCGCTGCGGCGAGGCGGACATCGCCCACTGAGACCCGTCCCAACGGAGGAGCACGCTCGATCCGTCGAGGCCCGCGCCGACGGCCCACACGTCATCCGCGCGCGCGCCCCACACCGACATGAGGTTCGCGGAGGTCCCCGTGGGGAGCGCGCGCCAGATGACGCCGTCCCAATGGAGCGCGACGCCGTTGTCACCCACGGCCCACGCGTCGTTCGAGGAGGTCCCCCAGACGGATCGAAGGTCGCTTGAGACGAGGCTCGCGACCTCGGTCCATCGCGGGGCCTGCGCGTCGGGTCCGCTCGCGGACGTCGCGCGAAAGAGCTCGACGTCGGGCTCGCACCGGAGCGAGAGGAGCGCAGCGCACGATGCCAGCGCGGCGCGATGTCGTCGGTTCATGGGGTGGTGTCGAAGAGCCGCCGCGCGCGGGCGGCGTAGGGGCTCGAAGGATATCTCGCCGCGAGCGAATCGGCGCGAGCCCGCGCGTCGGACTCACGCCCGAGGCTACGCAGCAATCGCACCGCGAGGAACTCCCGTTCGGCGGCCATCTGCCCGTTGGGGAACTCCCTCGCGTGGCGGTCGAGCGCGGCGAGCGCCTCCTGGGGGTCGCTGTTGAGCGATCGAATCGCGACGTCGATGAGCCCGCTCTCGCGCTCGAGCGCGTCGGCAGGCGCGGCCATCGTGGGGACGACATGCGGCGACGCGTACCCGCTCGACGAGGCGCTCCCCACGGAGGTCGGCGCCACGACGGGGATCTCACGATGAGCCGCCACGACCGCGACGTGATGGTGCTCCGAAGGCGGAGGCGCAGCCGCGACGAGCGCGGGCGCGACGACCGGGGCAGCGGGCGCAGCGACGACGGGCGCAACGATCGACGACGGCCTCTCCGCAGCGGTTTCGACGACCGCGACGCGCGCGGACTCCACCGACGGACCCTCGACGCGCGCCGCGCGCTCGGCGATCGGCGCGGGCACCGTGGGCGACGCGGAGCGCGCGACGACCGCGGCGTGATGGGGTTCGCGGTGCGCTCGTACGCGCTGCACCGTGACGCTCGCAGAGATCGCGACGAGCGCTGCGAGGGCCACCTTGGCGGCGAGCTTGGCGCCGAAGAGCGTCGTCGTCGGAGCGCTCACCGCGCCCGCGGAGATCTTCGCGATGGTCGCGGCGTTGCGCGCCCGCGCCGCGGCGTCGAAGGCCCGCGGGCCCGCCGCGTGACGGAGCAGCTCCCTCGCCTCGGAGGGCGCGTCGCCGTCAGGGCTTCGCCAGCGTGCAGGGTCGTTCATCGCCGACCTCCATGTGCGTCGCGGGCCTTGTGGCGCGCGAGGGATTTTTCAAACTGCTTCCGCGCGGCGAAGAGCCGCGAGTGAACGGTGCCCACGGGCACGCCCACGATCGCCGCGATCTCGTCGCAGCCGAGCTCTTCGATCTCGAACATCACGAAGACCGCCCTCTTCTCGACGTCGATCTCGTCGAGGATGACCTCGAGCCGCGCCTTCGCCTCGCGCCCCACGGCGTCGTCTTCGGGCGAGACGGTGGTGCCCCCGGGCGGCTCCTCGACGGCGGTGTCACCCACGTGCTCACGGCGACGCCACGCTCTGCGGCGATAGTCCGACGCGGCGCGGAGGCAGACGCCGTAGAGCCACGTCGTGAGCTTCGACGAGTGATCGAAGGTGTGCAATCGCTGGTGCACGATCACGAAGACCTCCTGGAGCATGTCGTCGAGGTCGTGCGGTCGAACCCCCATGCGCTGGAGAGACGCCCAGACGAAGTCGCCGTGCGCCGCGTATACCCCCGCGACGTCGAGCTCAGGCTGGACGCGCGTGGTCATCGTGGCCGGGAGGGTATCGAACATCCGCGCAGTGAATGGGAGCCCGCGGCGTTTGCTTCAACGAAAGAGCAGACCCACCCCGGCGAAGGCCGTCACGGCCACGGGAGACTGCTGGAACACCGTCTCGCCGCTGTTTCCATCGAAGAACCGATGGCGCACCAGCGGGGCCAGGCCCTCGGCGCCCACCTCTGCCATGAGCGGCCCCGTGATGCGCGCTCGGAGTCGCAGCCCGAGGAGCGCCGCGGCCCACGCCTGATCGCCCGGCCCGCCAGGGTTCCCCCGCAGCACCACCGTGTGCAGCGCGCCCGCGTAGACGCCCGCAAAGGCCGCGAGCGAGAGGTCCTTCGTGCGCAGGAGATCGATCCCCGCGGCGACCCAGGCCGCCGAGAGACCGACCGCGTAGCTCGACCTCGCCGTCGACGCGCTCACCTCGGGAACGAAGAGCATCCCCGCGCTCCAACGGAGCCTCCAGGTGATGGGCCCCTCGCCCGCGAGGGATGCACCCGCCGCGACGCGAGGCAGCAGGAGCGCGACCCCGGCGAACCTCGCCGTGATGCTCGGCCCGCGCGACCGAAGCTCATCGCGCCTGGGTGCGACCGCGGGCGTCGGCGGCGGCGGTGGCGGTGACGGTGGTGGTGGCGGTGGTGGTGGCGGTGGCGGAGGAGGCGGTGGGGTCGGAGGGCGAAGCGCCGCCTCGGGGTCGATGGAGAGGGCCACGCCGAGCGTCACCGCGGCCGCGATGGCGACGCAGTCGGGAGCCTCGCTCGTGAACTGCCGCGCGCCGGTCTGGACGTCGGCCGCGTCTCGGACGACGAGGCGAGCGATCCATCGCAAGCCCTCGTGGCGCACGGACGCTTCGATCGAAGGGCCCGCGGTGTCGATGAAGGGGTCGTTGCCCAGGCGGGCCGCCACGTCGCGACGAATCGCGAGGGCGTCGGGACATCGCTCGGCCCCCTCGTCGCGCGCCCACGCGAGGCGAAAGCGCCCCACGGGCTGCGCGCTCCCCACGGCGGGAAACGCGAGCGCCACGGAGAGCGCCGCGAGGAGTTGCGACGAGTTCACGCGCGCGTCGTACCGCATCCACCGAGGTCGTGTCAGCACCGCCGCGCGTCGCCCATTGGACCGGGCGCAGCCCGTCGGGGAGCGCCCTCGGGACGCTCGTGCGCGCGGCGGTGACGTTTGTGTGAAGCGCGCGGGGGGGTCGCTCCCATCCATCGCCCAGAGTCGGCCCCCGTCGCCCGCCGCGTGCTCGGTGCCCCCGTCCACGAGCGATGACCGCGTCGCGCTCGACGAACACGCCATGACCCGACGCCGGAGGGACACGACAATGGAGTTGAACCCGTGAGCGCAGCCCTGAAGCTCTCGCCGCGCGTGGCCGCGGTCTCCGCAGCCGCCGCCGCGTTTCAACCCGCGACGCCGGGCGAGCTCGAACGAGCCGCCCTGACCCGGCGATACGATCGGAAGTTCCTGCTTCACCTTGAAGACGCGGCTGACGTGGTGGCCGCCGCGGGTCGCGACTACCGCGTCGTGCTCGCCCGCGGAGAGCGCTTCGCCCTCTACGACACGACCTACTTCGACACGCCCTCGCTGCGCTTCTATCACGACCACCGACGCGGGCGGCGGCCGCGCGTGAAGCTCCGCGTGCGCAACTATGTCGACCGCGAGCTCTCGATGCTCGAGCTCAAGGTCAAGAGCGCCCGCGGCGAGACCCAGAAGGCCCGCTGGGAGCGCCCCGTGATGACCTCGGCGCTCACGGCGCTCGACGCCGAGCGGCTCCGCGAGGCGCGCCCGTCGCTCTTCTCCGAGGGCGAGCTCGTGGCGCAGGCCCGCACGGTCTTCTTCCGACTCATGCTGGTGAACACCGTCACCGTAGAGCGCGCCACGCTCGACTTCGGCCTCTCGCTCGAGCGCGACGAGCAGCGATGCGTGCTCGATGACACCGTCGTCGTCGAGGTCAAGGACGGCGGCCGCGGCGCCCACAGCCCGCTGGTCTCCGCGCTCCGCCAGCACGGCGGGCGCGCGCTGCCCTTCAGCAAGTACTGCATGGCCGTGGCGATCCTCGGCCACGAGCGCGCCAACGCCTTCCGCCCCGCGCTCCGCGCGATCGAAGGGGGGCTGTGATGTCAGACCTCGTCCCGCAGATCGCCGACGCGGTGGCGAAGCTCGCCCCGCGCCTCGCGCTCGACCTCGCGTGCGCGTACGTCCTCGTGCAGGGGATCTACGTGCGGCTCTACCCCCGCCGCGAGTACGCGTTCACGTACTGGCTCCTCAACCTCATCACCTTCGCGGTCGCCTACACGCTCTCGGGCGTGCGCGTCGAGATGGGCCTCTCGCTCGGGCTCTTCGCGGTCTTCGGGATCCTCCGCTACCGCACCGAGGCGATGCGCATCCGCGACCTCACGTACCTCTTCGTGATCATCGGCCTCGCGATCTTGAACGGGGTCGCGCACCACACCGAGGGCATCATCCGCGTGGTGCTCATCGACGCCGCCGTGCTCGCCGTCGTGGCCGCGCTGGAGCTCGGTCACTGGGGCAGCCGCGAAGACACGGTCGTCGTGCGGTACGACCGCCTCGAGCTGCTCCAGGCCGACCAGCGGGCCGCGCTCCTCGCCGACCTTTCGAAGCGCATCGGAGCGCCCTGCGAGCGCGCCGTGGTCGAGCACGTCGACCTCATGCACGACAGCGCCGAGCTCGTGGTCACGTACCGCGCCGCGCCGCGAACGCACACGCCCTGACCCCGCAACTGGAGAGAACGATGCGAGTCCACACCACGCTTGCTTTCGATACGACGCGCCGAGGCTTCGCCTTCGCGCTCGCGGCGCTCTCGCTCTCCGCGTGCGGCACCACCGCGACGCCCGCCGACGCCGCGTCGACCGACGCCGTCACCGACAGCCCCGCGGGCGACGCCTCCGCGAGCGACGCCGTGATCGGTTCGTTTCAGGTCAAGCTCGTCGCGCCCACCGACGCGAGCGCCGGGTACACCTCGGTCGTGGGACGCGTGCAAGACGGCCCCACGCCCGCCGCCATCGTGTGGGAGCAGGCCGCGACCGAGGGTGACTGCCGACTGCTCACCCCGCGCGTCCCGTTCTGCGCGACGCCCTGCGGAGGCAGCGCGGTCTGCGTCGAGAACGACACCTGTCGGCCCTATCCCACGGCGCAGGTCGTCGGCGCGGTGACCGTCACGGGCGTTCGCACCTCCGACGGCGCGACGAGCTTCGTGATGAACCCCATCGCGAACACCTACCAGCCCACGGGCGTGATGCTCCCCTTCCCCGCCTTCGCGGCGGGCGACGCGATCCGCTTCGACGCCGCGGGAAGCGCGTGGACGACGGCGTTCTCGGTCAGCGCGCGAGGCGTCTCACCGCTCTCGCTCACGACCAGCCCCGTGCGCATCCAGACGGGCCAGGCCCTCGAGCTCGCGTGGACCGCGCCCGCCGCGCCCACCGAGCGCGTCGCCGTTCGGCTCGACATCAGCCACCACGGCGGCACGCGCGGCAAGATCGAGTGCGACACGGCCGACGACGGCTCGCTCACCATCGCGTCGACGCTCCTCACGCGGCTCGTCTCCCTCGGCGTGGCGGGGTATCCGACGATCGTGGTGACGCGCGTCGCGAGGGGCGCGACGCCGATCCGCGCGGGCGTCGTCGAGCTCAACGTGTCGTCCGAGGTCGAGACGCCCGTCGAGATCCCCAACCTTCGATCGTGCACGAGCAACGCGGACTGCGACGGCGGAACCTGCCGCGCCGACCTCACCTGCGGCTGAGACAAGAGGAGACGTGATGCAAGCGAACACCCGATACGCCATCGTGATCGCGCTCGCCGCGATGGGCTGCGGAAACACCGTCATTCAGGCCGTCTCGCCCGACGCGGCGACGCCGACCGACACCGTGACGCCCGCGGACACCGCCTCGCCCGTCGACGCGACGACGCCCTCGGATGCGACCTCTCCCGCCGACGTCGTCACGCCCGTCGATCGCCCCGTCGTCGATGCGGCAGGGCTCGAGCGCTTCAGCTTCTTCGTCACGAGCCTCCGCGCGCTGCAGGAACTCTCGGGGAGCCAGAGCGGCTTCGGCGGAGACCTCCGCTTCGGTGAGACGGGCGTCGGCGCGGGGCTCCGCGGCGCCGACCGCATCTGCGCCGCCATCGCGGAGCGCAGCATGCCCGGGTCGAGCGCGAAGCAGTGGCGCGCCTTTCTCAGCGTGACCAACGGCGGCAGCGGGACGCCCGTGCACGCCATCGATCGCATCGGCGCGGGGCCCTGGTACGACCGCCTCGGGCGCCTCTTCGGCAACAGCGTCGCGGACATCATCACGGAGCGCCCCACGTCGGCCGACCCCGCGATCCGCAATGACTTCCCCAACGAGGACGGCGTGCCCAACCACGCGCCCGACCCCACCGCGGGACCGGTCGACAACCACGACATGCTCACGGGCTCGAACACCCAGGG
>JBPOHC010000315.1:0-9566 GCA_052035985.1 Myxococcota bacterium
GCTCGGAGTGGCTGCGCTCGTCGCCCATCGAGGACAGCGCCCCGGGCATCCGCCCCGCGCTCGAACGGCAGCTCGCCGTGGCCGAAGCGGCCCCCTCGCACGCCGCCTCGACGCTCGGCACGGTCATGGACGACCGGAGCGTGTTCGACTACGAGGTGGGCCTCGCGATCAAGCGGCTCTTGCGGGCGGCGCTGCGCAGCGGCAACGACGACACGCTCGCCGAGGTGCTCGCCGTCGCGACGCGTCGGCTCGCGTCGCGCATCACGATCCCGAGCCACCGGGCGCGCGCGATCGGGCTCTGTATTCAAGCCACGGCGACGCTCGGGGACTCCGACGGCGTGGACAAGCTGCTCGACGAGATCGTGGCCCTCGCGGGAGCGCCCGAGACGCCCTCGACGCGTGACCTCATCGATGCGGTGACTCCGGGCCTCGCGGCGTTGCGTCGCCTCGGCGTGAGCGGGTCGGCGCGGAGGTTTCTCGACGCGCTCGTGCCCCTGGCCCTGCGGGGGCAGCGCGAGGGCGTGCGCTTGCGGGCGGCGCTCGCCGACGGTTTTCTGCAACTGCGGGAGAGCGGGCGGGCCGAGCAGCTCATCGACCAGTGCCTCGAAGACACGCTCGATGGCTCGCTCGACCACGTGGGGCGCTACGAGGCGGGCGTGGCCGTGCTCGCGGCGCTCAAGCACTGGCCCATGGGTCCGCGCGCCGTGCGGTGCCGCGCGGTGCTCGAAGGTCTCGACCGCTTCACCGACACCTTCACGGCCTGGAGCCAGCAGCGGCTCTACGAGACCCACAAGGTCCTCATCGCCGAGCGCATCGTCGACGCGGTGGCCGACGACGTGACGTTTCAGGGTGACAAGGTGCGCGGCTTCCTCGACGAAGAGGAGCAGAGCATCCGACGCACGCTCATCGCGGACTGGAGACAGGTATGTGGACGCGGACCGAGCTGGAGCGGGAGATCGACGACATCCGTTCGCGCATCAACCGCCACCGTAAAGAGCTGAAAGAGTACTTCGTCAACCGCTCGGAGGAGGTCGACCTCGCGACGGTGTGCGCGTGCGCCCAGGAGCCCCTGCTCTTCGTCGGCCCGCCGGGCACGGCCAAGAGCGACCTCGTGGTGAAGTTCGTCGAGAGCCTCGGCCTGGGCGAGAGCGACTACTTCGAGTACATGCTCACGAAATTCACCGAGCCGAGCGAGATCCTCGGGCCCATCGACATCGACTTGCTCAAGCAAGGCCGCTTCGTGCGGCGCACGCGGGGCAAGCTCCCCGAGGCGCGCGTGGCCTTCCTCGACGAGATCTTCAAGTCGAACAGCGCCATCCTCAACACGCTCCTCACGATCGTGAACGCGAGGAAGTACTACCAGGACGGCGAGCCGACGCCCGTGGCGCTGCGGATGCTCTTCGCGGCCACCAACGACATCCCCGAGCAGAGCGAGCTCGACGCCCTGGCCGACCGCTTCGTCATCAAGATCGAGACAAAGCCCGTCAAGGACACGCACTTCTCCGAGCTCATCGACGCCGGGATCATGAACGAGGTCTACCGCGCCACCGAGCAGAAGCCCTGGGCGCGCGCCACGGCGGGCTTCGACGACTTCGCAAAGCTCAAGCGCTACATGGACCTCTCTCTCGGCCTTCAGGGCACGGGCCAGGCCGACCGCGAGCAGTGGTTTCCGACGGCGGTGTTCGCGGAGTTCAGGCGCGTGGTGCGGACCCTCGAGACCGAGGACAAGGTGCTCGTGAGCGACCGCAAGCTCGTCAAGCTGTATAAAGTGATCCGCACGCGCGCGTTTCTCTTTCACGGCGGGGCCGTGCAGACGCCCGACCTGTCGCTCCTCGCGTACGTGGGCAACCGCAGGCACGAGCTCCCGGCGGTGGCCGAGAAGGTGCGCGCGCTCCTCGGGCTCGGCAATCCGAACGGCTGACCGAGACACCCACGCACCGTCATGGCCCACGACCTCACCCGCGACGAGCTCGGACACGCCCTGCGCGCCTGGATCTACCTCGCGGGCTTCGCCGAGCCTCTGCCCGAGACGCTCCCGGCGTCGCTCGCGTGGCTGCGCGCGCGCTGGGATGCGGGGGACGATCACCTCCCGCTGCACCTCGTCCACGACCTCGGGTACCTCCTCTTGCGGGGCCGTGACTTTCGCTTCGCCTCGACGCGCAACCTCGAACGCTGGCCCGAATCCGAGCGCGCCCCGCGCCTCGCGTACGAAGACCGCGTGCTCGGCCGCTGGGCGCTCGACCCCACGGTGCTCGACGCCCACGTGGTGATCGCAGGGTTCGCGCCGCAGCTCCGTGACGCGGCCGTCGCGCACGCGGTGGGCCTCGCCCTCTCCCGCGCGCTGCACGGGTCAGACGCCGTGGTGCTTTGCAACCCCGCGCACCTGCGCGCGATCTCGGAGAAGTTCGTCAAGGAGACGCCCGCGCGCTTCGAGGAGCTCGCGGCGATGGTCGACCCCGTGTGGGTCGGGTGGGCGATCGAGCAGCTCGGCGAGCTCTTCGCGCACCTGCCCACGGGGCGGCTCTTTCGTCCCGAAGACCTCTGGGAGATCGCGCACCTGCCTGACCTCCCGAACGACAGCACACGGCTTGCGTTGCGTGAGATCAACGGGCTCGCGGCGAGGGTGGGGCCGGTGCCGCCTTCGGTGGCCCTCGCGGTGCGGCACACGGCGCGCGAGGTTCCGGTCGAGGCCGAGGATAGCGACCACTATCCGGCAGGAGGCTTCGACGCGATCAGCACGCGCGGGACGTTCGAAAACCTCGTTCGCACCGAGGTGAGCTACGTGGGCGAAGGGGCCGTGGACGAGGGCGGCGTCGACCTCTTCGACGTGCGCTTCGCCGAGAGCGAGCTGCTGTACTACACCCGCGACGAGAGCCCGCTCCTCGACGCGCGCCGCGACCTCACGGTGGTGCTCGATCGCCCCGCGGAGCAGCGCTACAAGCAGCCCGCGCTCGAGGCGCAGACGCTCGTGCTCGCCGAGGCCGTGGCCCTCGCGCTACAGTCAGACCTCCTGCGCGTGTTCGGCCCCGCGGGCTCGCGCGTGCGCGTCGTGTGGCGATGCGAGACGCCTGAAGACATCGTCGTCGCCGACGAGGAGCGCGCCCTGCTCTCGCTCCCCCTGGCCTCGGAGCTCGCGCACCGACGCGTCGAGCTCCTACGCGTCGACTCATGGGCCGACGTGCCCGATCCGGGTCGGGTGATCTTCTCGCCGCGCGCGGCTTCTACAGAGCTCTTTCACGTCGCGTGGGTGCGCGTCGGAGAGGAGTCGTGGAGCGCGCTCGACGCGACGTGGCCGCTCCGCGAGGGCCCCGCGGTGATGCGGGCGCTCGCCGACGCGCTGCTGGTCTCTGTGGCTCGGAGGAGGGTGCGGAGGGCCCGTAAAAACAAGTCCGCCGCGCGGTGACGGGGCTTCAGGCGATCTTGTTCTCGACGGGCTGCGCGACGGGCTGCGCCACGGGCTCGGCGGAGATCTTCAGCGCGTCGACGAGGGCGTTCGCGGGGAGCGCCGCGGGGTCGGCGGCGGGGGCGCCGGGCTGGCCCTGGAGGTACATCACGGCGACCTGACGGAGCGGGCCCATGAGCACGTCGGCGATGACGTCGCCCGTGGCGGCCATCGAGCGCACGCGGAGCTCGCGCGAGAGGCGCTGCGAGATGTCGTTCGCGGGGAGCGGCATCGCAGAGAGGCCCGCCGAGAGCACGCCCGAGAGGATCGCCGTGCCGAGCTCGGTGTCGAGGAAGGCCGCGATGCGACCGCGGAGCGACTCGTCACCGGGGCCGAGGTGCCGCGAGAGGAGCGCGACGATGGGCTCCTTGGCGAGCTTGACGAACTGCGAGCCGGCCATCCTCCAGGCGGCCTCGGTGGCGTCGACTTCGAGCGTCTTGAGAACGGGGTTGAGCTTCGTGTCCATCTTCTTCTCCGTGGTCTTCGGTGCAGAAACGGCCTCGGTCGAGGCGGAGGTTACGGCGGCGATCGCGGGCGCGACGGGCGCGGCCACGGGCGCGGGCGCCGGCAGCGCGGCGTCGGCCTCGGTGGTGGGCACCCACGCCTCGACGCGGTCGATGCGGGCCATGAGCTGACAGGCCACGCGCGCGAGCCAGAGGCAGATGTCTCGGGAGTTGTCGGTGCGGCCCTGCTCCCTGGCGACCTGCGAGGCGAGCGCCCACGCGGCCTCGGCGAGCCCGCGCTGCATCCACGTCTGTCGCTGCGCGAGGGGCGCGTCGATCCACGCGGCGAGTCCGTCGCGGCGCACGGCGCGGTCGGTGCGAGTGACGGCGCCGCGCACGAGGCTGTCGACGGAGTGGCCGCCCACGGCGAGGAGCGACGCGATGTGCTTGAGCTGGTGCACGTACGCGTTGAGAAAGACCTTCTCGTCGGCGGAGACGGGGAGCGCCTCACGCGTGCGGTTGAAGGCTTCGCGCGCCGCGTCGACCATCTGTTCGAAGGGGAGCTGCGCGGTGGCGACGGAGCCGTCGACGGACGAGAGCTGCGCGGTCGCGGCGGCGAGCTCCGAGGCGAGGCGCAGGAGGTCTTCGCGGACGGTGAGGTCGGTCTCGGCGTGCGCGGCGCGAACGACCTCGCGCACGGCCCACACCATGACGGCGCGCGACCAGGTCTCGTGAAAGACCGCGGAGGCCAGCGGGAGCTCACCGCGCGCGGCGTTGCAGGCCGCGCTCACGGCGGTCATGGGCTGGAGCGTGGCGAGCGACTCGCGCAGCGACGTGAGGAGCGCGCTGCCAAAACGGCGAGAGCGCTCGTCCCACGGGGTCTCGCGCCAGGGTCCGTTGCGGAGGGTCTGGTCGGCGATGGCGAGCGCGCGGGCGTGAGTCTTCGAGTGCATCGGTGACGCCTCCGTTGGCGCGCCGGAACGGTGCTGCTGCGGGGGTTTTGAAGGGGGTCGTGCGAGGTGCCGAAGCGGGTGACGCGGCAGGAGCCTAATGGCAGGTCGGCGATCGCGCAAACCTCGGCGCCCCGACGGCGGACGTTGTTCGTCCACGGCGCGAGGGGCGCTTCTCAACG
This sequence comes from Myxococcota bacterium, assembly GCA_052035985.1. Classification (GTDB taxonomy): domain Bacteria; phylum Myxococcota_A; class Polyangia; order Polyangiales; genus CAISKJ01. Next base: position 5,018 of record JBPOHC010000315.1, read on the forward strand.
CCGCGGAGACGTGAAACAACGCTCCCAGAGTCGAATGGACGAAGCGCTCAGGTGGCTCCACGCGCAGCGGAGCGAGGTGCTGCGATTGCTCCGCGCGCTGGTCGAGGCGTCGTCGCACACGGGCGACAAGGCCGGCGTCGACGCGGCGGGCGCGCTGCTACGCGAGGCCGTGTCGCTCGACTGCGAGGTCGCGCGGAGCGAGCGCTTCGGCGACCACCTCTTCTTTCACAACGAGCGTGCGGCGGGCGACCCCGGCGTGGTGATCGTGGGCCACGTCGACACGGTGTTTCCGCGCGAGGCCTTCGCGGGGTTCTCCGTCGAGGGAGAGGTCGCGCGGGGCCCCGGCGTGCTCGACATGAAGGGCGGCCTCGTGGTGGTGGCCTTCGCGCTCGAAGCCCTTCGCCGCGCGGGGCTGCTCGAAGGGCTCCCCGTGACCTTCGCGGTGGTGAGCGACGAGGAGGTAGGCTCGCCCGAGAGCGCGCCGCTCCTCCGAGAGATGGCGCGCGGGGCGCGCTGCGCGCTGGTCTTCGAAGCGGGCCGCAAGGGCGACGCGATCATCACGCGGCGCAAGGGAACGGGCGCGGTCACCATCGACGCGCGCGGCCGCGCGGCGCACGCGGGCCTCGCGCACCGCGAGGGGGCCAACGCGCTGTGGTCGCTCGCGCGCTGGATCGACCGCGTCCAGTCGCTCACGGACTACGGCCACGGGGTCACGGTGAACGTGGGCCGCGTCGAGGGCGGGATCGGCAAGAACACGGTGCCCGACCGCGCCCGCGCGGAGGCTGATTTTCGCTACGTGCGAAGGGTCGACGGCGCGTCGATCGAAGACGCGATGCGCTGCCTCGCGCGCGAGTCGGCGGTCGAGGGGACGACGCTCACGATGTCGGGCGGCGTGGCGCGCGCGCCGTTGGAGCGCACGCCTGAGAGCGCCTCACTCTGCGCGCGGTACGCCCTGTGTCAGCGCGCGGCGGGCCTCGGAGACGGCGAGGCGGGGCTCCAGGGCGGCGGCAGCGACGCGTCGACGACGGCCGCGGTGGGGGTCCCTTCGATCGACGGCCTCGGCCCGCGCGGAGAGGGATTTCACACGACGCGCGAGTACGTCGAGGTCGAGAGCTTCGCGCCGAAGGCCGAGGCGCTCGCGCGATTTCTGTGCGGGATGAGAGACGGCGACGGCGCCGTGCGCTGAGGGGCGAGCGCGCGCGGGCGTTTACGGGGTTGCTGGCGCCGCGCGAAGGGTGTTCCATCGCGGGCGTTCGATGAGCGCGAGCGGAGAGAAGGAAGCGTCGACGCAGCGCACGGTGCGCGGTCACGACGAGCCCACGCGGTGGATCTCCGCGGTGGGCGCGCTCGGGGCGCTGCTGGTGCTGATGTTCCACGCGTGGCTCGGGGTGCGCTACCGCACCGAGGACCCCGCGGGAGACCTCTTCTCGAATCAGCTCTCGATCATCGTGGGGCTCACGGTGGCGTCATTCCTGACGACGGCGCCCGAGAAGCGTCGCGCGGTGTACCTCGCGGTGTTCCCTGCGACGATCTGCGGCGCGGTGTTCCCGTGGCTCCACGCGCTCGCGGCCGAGGGCACGACGACGTGGCGGATGCTCAGCGCGCTCAGCCCCGTGGGGATGGCGATGCTGTCGTTCGGCGTGACGTGGGCGCTCCGCGTGACCGCGGCCGAAGACGCCGCGCGCATGGCGGCCCGCAACGCCGAGCGCGAGCGCGGCGCGAGACACTCCTCAGCGCCGCGCGATCGCGGCGGTTGATCGGGCTGTTCGTCGGAGGGGAACGCGGGGAGGGCGGTTCGATCAGCAGTGGTCGGGCGTCACGCAGGTGCCGCTCTGCGAGGTGCACTCGGCGTTGGGACGCCAGGAGTACTGCCACCCGTGCGACCAGACGCGGCAGCAGCAGATCGCGGGCGGCGTGGTCGGCGGCGTCGGCGGCGTGGGGTTGGTCTGCAGCGGGACGTCGCTCGCGTCGGCGACGGGGACCCTCGCGGGCCGCGCCGCGGGCTGCGCGGTGCGAACGGGGCTTCGCGCGGGGCGAGCGCCGTTGTTCTGGGCCGCGGCGGGAACGGCGACGACGAGGAGCGCGAGGAGTGCGAGGGCGGAGCGCTTCATGGCGGTGGTTCCCTTCTCTGAGACGGCGAAAGCTCTCGCAGACCATAAGCACACGCGGCGAGAGAAGTCATGGATCCGGGGGGATTTGCTGACGTGTGGAGCGCGGTGTTGTACGTGCCCTCGCTGATGACGCTTCACCGCGCGATGGACGACGAGGTGGCCGCGCAGATCCGCGCGTTCTTCAACGAGGGCATCCCCTTCAACCGCTTTCTCGGCATGGAGCTTCTGGAGCTCGGCGCGGGGACCGCTCGGATGCGCCTTCCGTTTCGGCCCGAACTCGTGGGCGATCCGTTCCGTCCGGCGCTGCACGGCGGCGTGATCGCGACGCTGCTCGACGCGACGGGGGGCGCCGCGGTGTGGTCGACGCTCGGGCTCTCAGACCGCGTCTCGACGATCGACATCCGCGTCGACTACCTGCGCCCCGCGCGCCTCGACGAGCTCATCGCCGAGGGCGCCGTTCGCCGCGTGGGCAACCGCGTGGGCGTCGCGTCGATCAGGGCCTTTCACCCCTCGCACGAGGCCGAGACCGTGGCCGAGGCGATGGGCGTGTTCAGCGTCCGGCGAGAGGCCGACGCGCGGTGAGCGACGGCGTGACGATCGACTACGGCCCCCTCATGGACGAGGCGCTCTCGGAGGCCCGCGTGGCGGCGCTGCGCGGCGAGGTCCCCGTCGGGTGCGTGCTGATCGACGGGGCCTCGAACGTGATCGCGCGGGCGCACAACCTCAGGGAGCTCTTCGAAGACCCGACGGCGCACGCCGAGGTGCTCGCGATGCGCCAGGCCGCGCGAGACCGCGGGAGCTGGCGCCTCGAGGGCGTTACCGCGGTGGTGACCCTGGAGCCCTGCCCGATGTGTGCGGGCGCGTTCATCAACGCGCGCATCGAGCGGGTGGTGTACGGCTGCGACGACCCCCGCGCGGGAGCGGTGAAATCGCTCTATCAGTTGGGCTCCGACGCGCGGTTCAACCACCGCTACGAGGTGATCGCGGGGGTTCGCGCCGAGGCGTGCTCCGAGGTGCTCCGCGCGTTCTTCAGGGCGCGACGCGAGGAGAAGAAACGAAGTCGTTGACACGGGGGCCGTGTTTGATAGGTTCGCCGACGGAGAGCTGTCCGAGTGGTCGATGGTGCCTGACTCGAAATCAGGTGTACCGAAAGGTACCAAGGGTTCGAATCCCTTGCTCTCCGCCAGAATACACAGACCGACCGCGCGAAGAGATCCTCGCTGAGTTTCAGATCGAGGATACGCGCGGGAACCACCAGGAGAGGTGGCCGAGTGGTCGAAGGCGCCGCACTGGAAATGCGGTGTACCCCGAAAGGGTACCGCGGGTTCGAATCCCGCCCTCTCCGCTATTTTTCGTGAATGAGTCCGCGGAGTTAGACGCACTGTAGTACGACTGTAGTAAACCGTCGTCCGCAGCGGGGTTGGCGCGTCCTTGGGCGGTCTCGTGAATTTCGCCTTCACGACCGTTCATCTCGGGGCTTTCGCCGGGCTCGCGAGCCACGATGTCGCTCGCCTCGACGGTCTCGACGTCGCCCCCGTCTCCTCCGGGGCCTCCGGCACCCTCGATGCGCTCCGGCAGGGCAGGCAGTGACGGAGGGAGCTCGATCTTGAGCTTCAGGACCTCCTCACAGAACGTCGCCCACGGCAGCGTCGTGTAGAGGCTGATGATGTCGCCCTTGGGCGAGTGCGTGCACCACTCCAGGATCTCTCCCCTCGCCCCGTCTGCCCTCGCGAGCGAGATGAAGGTGCGACGGGCATCGTGCTGCCGACGCGGTGGAAGCCCCACGCGCTCCAGGTCCTCGTGGAAGCGCTTGAGCATGTGGTTCGAGTTGCGGTGCATGCCCGAGCGCGACGGCACGATGAGATCGGTCGCGGTGGGCGCGCGGCCGAACGCCTTCTCCCAGCCCGAGTCCCACCACCGCGCGAGGATGCGCGCGAGGGTCGGGTGCACGGGCATCTCGCGCGGACGCTGCGTCTTCACGTCCTTCTCGACGCGCCGCCTGGTGTTGTAGGAGCGCGCGATCACGAGCTTCCCGAGGGGCGCGAGGTCGTTGTGGACGTGGTTCCAGCGAAGCGCCGCGACCTCGCCGAAGCGCATGCCGCCCAGGAATTCCAGCGCGTAGAGCACGCGCCGATCCTCGGGGATGCGCGCGTCGGAGATGGCGCTGATGACCTCCTCGCGCTTGAAGATCGCGCCCGAGCGCCACACAGGGTTCTTGTCGATCTTCTTCGGGAGCGCGTTCTTCTTGAGCACGCAGGGGTTCGAGTCGATGAGCTCGTCGGCGACGGCGCTCTCGAACATCGAGTGAAGCACCCCGTAGACGTGGCGCACGGTCACGGGCGCGAGCTGCTTCTTCTCGCTGCCGACCTTTGACTTGAGGTTCAGGAAGAGGTCTTGAAAGTGCCGCGGGCGCACGTCGCGAAGCACGAGATCGCCGA
>JBPOHC010000853.1:0-10342 GCA_052035985.1 Myxococcota bacterium
AGGCGACGCCCGCCGTGGCGCAGTCGCCCGACTGGCAGTCGGTGTTCGAACTGCACGGGTCGAGGTACACCGCGAGCGGGCGCGACGTGTCGGGCGGCGGCGGCAGATCGGGCGGAACGAAGACGTCGACGGGCGGAGGATTGTCGACGGGCGGAGGGAGGTCTGGCGGCACGAAGACGTCGACGGGCGGATTGTCGATCGGAGCGACCATGTCGACGGGCACAGGTCGGTCGACGGGAGGAACGTCGGGCGCGATGTCTTCGGTCACGTCGGGCGTGGCGTCGACGACGACGTCGGGCGATGCGTCGGGCGGAGGGCCTTTGACGCAGCGTCCGTTGGGGTCGCAGTAGCCCGCGGGGCAGTCGCGGTCTTCGGCGCAGTCTTGCCGACAGACGTTGTCGAGGTCGCAGAAGCGTCGGTAGCCGCAGTCGGAGTTGAGGTTGCACTGCGACTTCGCGCACCGTGCCGCGAAGATCGACACGAGGAACGCTGCGACGAGGCCGAGGGAGGGGAGCGGAGACGCGCTGCGACGCACCGTCGACCTATATCACAGCCCTCGCGCGCGGGTTGACCCGGCGCTGCCTCGCGGGTACATCCCGGCGCCTCGAAGTCTTCGAGGGGGATCACACGGGTGCTGTCATGACGAAGCTGAATCAGGTCATCGCGGTCGAGAAGTCGGTGAAGGGGCGCGCGCACGGCGAGATCACCGAGGCGTATCAGCAGCTCCAGAAGCCCGCGCTGCTCGCGGGCATCGCGCGCACGTACCGACCGAAGGACGAGGAGGGCGAGCGCCTCCCGCCGGAGTCGACGCGCGTGCAGCTCCACACCGAGGAGATGATCAAGCGCGCGGCCGCGGCGCTCACCGAGCTCCTCGACGTGACGGCCACGAAGGACTGGGCCAACTGCGAGGCGCGCGCCGATGTGACCGTCGACGGCGAGGTGCTCGTCTCGAAGGCCCCCGTGACGTACCTGCTCTTCCTCGAGAAGCAGCTCGTGGACATTCACACATTCCTCAAGAAGCTGCCCGTGCTCGACCCGTCGGAGTCGTGGATCTTCGACGCGGCGCAGAACTGCTACGCCACCGAGGCCGTCGAGACGCTGCGCACCAAGAAGGTCCCGCGCAACCACGTGAAGGCCGAGGCGACGGAGAAGCACCCCGCGCAGGTCGAGGTCTATTACGAAGACATCACCGTCGGGTACTGGCGCACGGTGAAGTTCTCAGGCGCGCTGCCCGCGCGTCGCGTGGCCGACCTCACCGAGCGCGTCGAGAAGCTCCAGCGCGCGGTGAAGTTCGCCCGCGAAGAGGCGAACAACCACGAGGTCACGCAGCAGAAGGTCGGCGCCGCCGTCTTCAACTACCTCTTCAAGTGAGCGTGTGACGCGCTGGGCCCCGTCGCCCGATCCCGACAGCGGGAGGGGGCGACGGGGATCACCCGACCATCAGGTCGAGGGCTTGCTGCCAGGAGGCGGGGCGAAGGGGTTGAACTCCGCCTGCGGCGCAGCGGCAGGTGCCACCGGCGCGAAGGGGTTGAACTCCACCGTCGGAGGAACGCCCGGCGCGGGCTGCGCGGGCGGGAGGTTCTGCGGCGCCGCGGGCGCGAAGGGGTTGAACGCAGGCTCCGGAATCCTCGGCGGCGCCTCGGGCGCTGCGATCGGAGGCGGCGCCGCGGGCTGCGCGGGCGCGAAGGGATTGAACGCAGGCTCCGGGATGCGCGGCGGCGCTTCGGGCGGGCTTTGCGGCGCGACAGGCGGCGCCACGGGCGGCGCGGCCTCGACGGGCTGAACGGGGCGGAAGGGCTTGAACTCAGCCACTCCACCCACGTCGGCGGGGGGCGCGGCGGGCGGCGCGATGGGCGGCGGCATCACAGGCGGCGCGACGGGCGGAGGGGCCACCGGGGGCTGTGCGGGGGTTCCGAAGCTCGCGATGCTCGCGGGCTGCACGGGCGGCTGCGCGGGAGGCTGGGGCTGCGCGGGGCCCTGCGCGAAGGGGTTGAACGCGGCCTCCGGCGGCGCCTGCGCGGGGGTTCCGAACGTGGCGACGTGGGCGGGCTGCGCGGGAGTTCCGAACGTGGCGACGTTGGCGGGCTGCGCGGGCGGCTGCGCGGGCGAGCCGAAGGTGGCGATGTTCGCGGGCTGCGCGGGCTGCACCGGGGCCTGGGGCTGCTGCGCGGGGCCTTGCGCGAAGGGGTTGAACGCGGGCTGCGGGATCTGCCCCTGCTGCGGTCCCGGAGTGCCGAACTGGACGAAGTTCGGCGGCGGCGCGGCGGGCTGCTGCATCGGCGCACCCTGCGGCATCGGGGCTCCCTGCTGCATCGGAGCGCCCTGCGGGGGCTGTTGCGCGGGGCCCTGCGCGAAGGGGTTGAACGCGGGTTGCGGGATCTGTCCCTGCGGTGCAGGCGCGTTGCCGAACTGCGCGACGTTGGCGGGCTGCGCGGGGCCTTGGGGCTGCTGCGCGGGGCCTTGCGCGAAGGGGTTGAACGCGGCCTGCGGGATCTGTCCCTGCTGCGGTCCCGGCGTGCCGAACTGCGCGACGTGGGCCTGCTGCGGCGGCGCCTGCATGGGCTGCTGCGGGGCTTGCGGCTGCTGCGAGTGGAAGGGGTTGAAGCTCGCGATCGCAGCGCCTACGCCCGCGACGGCGCCCGCGGCCGCGGCCCTGAAGCCACCACCGCCAGCGCCCTGCTGCGGGGGCATCCCCTGCGGAGGCATCCCCGGTGGGGGCATGCCCTGCGGGGGCATTCCCTGCGGAGCGCCCTGTTTTGCGAAGGGGTTGAGGCCGTCGAAGGGACGACCGCCCACCATGCCTCCGCCCTGGATGGGATTGAAGCCTCCCGCGCCGTACTGCGACGCCGCGCCGAAGGACGGAGCGGGCGCAGGCGGAGCGGGCGCTGCGAAGGGCTGAAAGCCTCCCGGTCCGGGCGCTGCAGGCGCTGCGGGGGCGGGCGCGTGCGGCGGCGCGGCGGCCTGCGCGGGCGCCACGCGGACGTTCATCGCGCTCACCCACGCCTCGCGACCGTCGTCGAAGCGGACCTTCACCAGGCCGGTCACGGGGTTGACCTCGACCGCGGCGCCCGGCGCGAATCCGCCGCCGAGCCACGACGCGAACACGCGCGTCCCAGGAGCCAGAGCACTCATCGACGATGCCTCCTCACCGCGCTCGCCGAACGAGGCACCCGACAGGGATCGCTCGCGAGCGGAGGGCCGCGATCCTACACAAACAAACCCGCCCGCGATACCGCGCAGAAAGCGGTGTACGGTAGCGCCGCCGTGAGCCTCTCCCCGTCACGCCTCCGCGAGCGCGCGGCCCTCTCCGACGACGACTCGCACGGCCGACGGACCGCGGGCGCAGACATCCTCGACGACCTCCGCGCCCTCGCGCGCGATGTCGAGACCGTGCTCCCCGAGCTCGCGGCCCTCACGCGCTTCGTCTCGCGCCCCGACGCGGCCCTCCTCACCGCGGGATGGCGCGTTCGAGGGAGCACGGCCTCCGAGGCTCCGCGCGTCGCGATCACCCTTCACTCCGCGGGCCTCGACGTGTGGTGGGGCTTCGGTCCGCCGAAGGGTCCGCGCGCCGAGCGTGAGCGCCGCCTCGCCGAAGGGATGCGCCGCCGACGCGCGCTCGGTGAAGCCCTCGCGTTTCGACTCGGCGCGCTCCGCGCAGAGGGAGCACGCCTTCACGCGCGCTACGGCGACGAGACCTCGCTCTCCGAAGACGAGTGGCTGCGCGCGCCCGCGGGCGTCGTGGCCTTCACCATCCCCGAGTCGCAGGTCACCGAAGGGGCGGTCTTCGTACGGCTCATTTGCGATCGCATCGCGCGGCTCGCGAGCCTCGGCGCGGCGCTCGGGGCGTTCGCGTTCGAAGCGTCTCCGTCGCCCGCGCGCTCGCGCTCGCAGGTTGAGATGGCCGACGCGGTGCGCTCGCTGCGGTGGGACGAGCGCGCGATGGGCGAGGGGGCCGCGCCGTCGGGCCTCGTTCCCGTGGGGCGACGCGTTGTCTACGACCCGGTGACGGGGTGGTTCGCGCCCGAAGGAACCGCCTCGCTCTCGTGCGCGTCGGCCCCGCGGGTGCGGCTCCTGCTCGACCTCGGCTTCGTCTCGAACGAGCCTCCGCCGTGCCCCGTCGCGTCGGTGAGCGCGGGCCTCCACACGCGCCTCGCGCGATGGCTCACCGCGCGCGGATCGACCACCGCGCAACGCGACGCAGCGCACCTCGAAGTGCGCGTGGCGGCGCGAGAGATCCCCGCGCCGGGAGAGCGTCCTGCGCTCGAGACGCTGCTCGCGTGCGCGCTCGAAGACCCTTCGGGCGACTGCGCCACGGCGCTCGCGGGGCTCCTCGCTGGCGCGCCGTGGAGCTACGCCGATCCGCTCGATCCGTCGACGGTCGCTTCGAAGGTCACGCCCCGCTTCGCCGCTGCCGCAGCCCGCGGCGTCGCGCGACTCACCGAGCGCGGTGTGCTCGCGCGCGGCGTCACGGGGACCCTCGACGCAGTGGGAGAGTGCCTCACGCACCCCGCGATCCGTCCCGTGGTTGCCCTCGCGGTGGAGCGCGCGCTCGGCGGCCTCGAAGCGCTCCCGCCCGACCACTCCGTGAGTGTCGAAGCGCGGCTCGCGCGACCGTGGGAACTCTCTTCGGGAACTCCCCGCGCGGCCACGCTGGAGTCGCTCTCGCGGAGGTTCACGGCGTATGCGAGGGCCGCGGGACTGGCCTTCGACGTCGACCTCGTGCGGGCCTTCGTGGTGGGCCTCGCGGCGCGCCCCTTCGCGGTGCTCACGGGCGTCTCGGGGACGGGCAAGACGGCCCTCGCGCAGACCTTCGCGCGCTTCATCTGCGAGGCGCTCCCTGATGGCGCGAACCCGCGCGTTGCGATGGTTCCGGTGCGGCCCGACTGGCTCGATTCGCGGGGGCTGCTCGGGTATCTCAACGCCCTCCGCGGTGATGGGGCCTACGAAGACACGGCCGCGCTGCGGGTGATGCTCCGGGCCGTCGAGCACCCCGACGAGGCGCACTTCGTCATCCTCGACGAGATGAACCTCGCGCGCGTCGAGCACTACCTCGCCGAGCTCCTCTCCGCGATGGAGAGCGGCGCGCCGATTCCCCTTCACGGAAGGGCCGCCGCCGTGCCCACGACAGACGGAGGGAGGCTCGTCCCGCCGGACCTGGTGGTGCCGCCGAACCTCTTCTTGATCGGCACGGTGAACCTCGACGACACCACGCACGCGCTCAGCACGAAGGTGCTCGATCGCGCGTGGGTGTGGGAGTTCCCCACGGCGCCGCCGACCTCACTCCTTCGCGACTGGCTCGGTGAGCGCAGAGCCGTCGCGCCCGCGACGCCCGATGAGCGGAGAGCGTTTCTCGAATCAGGCCGCGACGATGACCCCGTGCGCGCGGTGGTGCTCGCGATGGGACGCGACGGCGCCGGTCAGCGCCTCGACCGCGTGTTCGAAGCGATGTCTGCGGGCGGGCGTCCCTTCGGCTTTCGCGTCGCGACAGAAGCCCTGCGCTTCGTCCACCTCTGCGAGCGCGAGGGAATCGAGACCAGCGCGTCATGGCGCCTCGATCGCGCGGTGCTGGGCAAGGTGCTCCCGCGTCTCTCGGGCACGCGCCGCGACCTCGAATCGCTGCTCCGCGCGCTGCTCGCGGTCTTTCTCGGCGACGTGTCCGCGCGCTCGTCGGGCGGCGTGCGCGACGGCGCCCCCGCGGGGTACGCGGCGGAGTCCCTCGTCGCGAGCGCCGAGAAGACGCGCGAGATGCTCGCTCGGCTGGAGCGCGAGCCCTTCGTCACCTTCGCGCGTTGACGTTGGGGGCCCTTTGCGCGCGGGCGATCACGGTGCACACTCCGGCGCTCGCGTTCGAGCCCGACACCGACTCCCGAACGATTCAACCGAGAGGCATTTCACCCGGTGCGCACCCGGCAGCGGAGCTACGGACCCTGGTTCGCCCTCGCCGCCGCGGCCACCTTCGTCTATGGCGTCGAGTCGTGGCGTCGCAACGCCTCGCGGCGCGCTTCGACGGGTGAGCAGGCTCGCTTTCACGCCGCCGTGACCTGCCTCCTCGGCGCCGACGGCGCGCGCCTCGCGTACTCGCCCGGAGAGGCCCGTCAGCGACTCCGCGCCCTCGCGATGGACACCGCCCTCGCGCCCGCTCCCTCGTGGATCGACCGCTGCGTTCCGCTCTTGCGTGACCTCGCGGTGCACGGCGCCGAGGTCGACGTGACGCAGGACCTCAGGTCCGCCCCGACGGCGGTCGCGCGTCACGCGAGAGAGCTCGCCCTCGCCACCGCGCGCGTCGGCCTCGTGTGGGAGATCCGCGCGGGCGACCCCGAGACCGACATGGAGCACATCGCCGAGCTCCTCGTGCGCACGGCGACGGAGATCGACCTCGCGAGCGCAGACCTCTCGATCGACACGCTCAAGGGCCCGCGCGCGCCCGTTCCCCGCCCGATGCCCGCCACCGCGAGGCTCGACACGGGGGGCCTCCTCCCGCTGCCCTCGGGCACGCCGACGCGCTTCCTCGTGGGCGCTCCGTTGCCCTTCATTTCAGCCGTTTCGGTGCATGACGGAGCGCTCCGCGCCGAGGCGCTCGCCAATGACGACGCCCGCTGGTGGCGCGTGGTCCCTCAGGGCGTCGTGCGAGTGCTCCCCGACGAGCGCGCGAGCGACGGGCTCTCACCCGTCTCCCTCGACGGCCCCTCTGGATCGCTCGGCGTCGCGCGCATCGCGGCCCCGCCCGCCACGCTCGATCCGCGCGTGGTCTCGCTCGACGCCGTGGCCCGCGGACGTGTCTTGTGGCTCGCGGAGGCCGTGCGCGGAAACAGCCCCGTGCTCGCGCGTCTGCCCTTCGCGGGATCGCACGCCGAGGCCACCGCGGCGCGGCTCTCACGCGGTCCGCGCGTCGACAGCGAGCGGGGCGATGAGGAGGTCGCCGTCGCGGCCGACGGAGACGGCGTCGTCGCGGCCTACACCGAGCACGTCCCGGGCGCGGGGATGGTCGACGTCCGCGTGGTGAGGGCCGCGGGCGGAGCGCGCGCTGCGGTGCGAGAGGTCCCCACGGCGACGAGCGCGTGGCAGCTCGGGGGGCGACGCCCTGCGCTCGGGCTCTGCGCGACGCCGGGCGCGATGTGGCTCTTCGCGGCTTCGAATGACGAGTGGCGCGTGGGCGTCGTGGGGCGCGACGCGCTCACGGGCGTCGGACGCGTGACCCGCGCGGGGACCCGCCGCTTCGACGAGACGCTCACGCTGCGATGCGCGGCGCACGGCGTGGTGGCCTACGCGCGCGAGCGTCCGCGGTCGAGCCCCATGTGGCGCTGCGCGATGAGCGATGGCGTGCCGCGCTGCGAGACGCTCCCGGCCCTGCCGTCGACGCAGCCGCGAGACCTCGACCCGTGGACCACTTTCTCTCCGACGGGCGAGCGTCGCGCGCACCCCGAGTGGCCCCTCTCGCTCGCGTTCACGGGGTACGGAACGGTGCTCGCCGCGCGGACCTCGGGGTCGATCATCGCGGTGGCGCGGCTCCCTCGCGGCGCGACGCAGTGGGAGCCCGAGCGCGTGGTCTTCGACGCGGCCCGCGACGAGCCCGGCGCCATCGCCCTCGGCGCCGAGCTCTACACCGACGGCGCGAGGACGCTGCTCGTGATGAGCGATGCGACAGACCTTCGCGCGACGCGCACCGACGACGACGGCGAGAGCTGGCGCGCGCCGTAGACCGCGGTGGCGGGTGAAGCAACGCGGATTCGGGGGGTGCCGCGGGCGTCTTCGCGGTGGTAGGGTGCGCTCCGACCAATGGCGCTGTTCGTCGCGCGTCCTTCCCGTGGCTCCTGGGTGTTCTTCGTGCTCGTCGCCCTCGGCGTCTTTGCAGCGCGCACCTATGGCAACTACGAGCGCTCCGTGGTGCGCCGCGACGCGCCCCTCTCGGAGCTCACGCAAGACCTCGCCGTCTGCACCTTCGGCTCCGACTCGATATGGCTCCTCGCGGGCGACCGCGCGTCGGGCTGGCAAGACGCCATCGGCGCCTGGATGCGCAAGGTCGTCTCCGCCCCGCAAGACCCCCGCTGGCCCGCGCGCTGCGTCCCCATCGCCGAGCGCCTCGTCGAGCGCCTCTCGCGCGTCCCCGGTTCGGCCGAAGCGCAGACCAGCGCGCGCGCGGTGCTCCGCAGCCTCCGCGACGGCGCCAACGACCCCTTCGAACGCGTCGCGCAGGCCGACTCCGACCTCCTCCCTCGCCAGCTCGCGGACCTCTTCGACAAGGTGCGCTCGCTCTCGCAGGGCTCCCGCGAGGGATGGCGCGCTGCCCCTTCTCACCCCGATCGCTTCGGCACGCTGACCGTTCCTCGCGCGCTGCCGCTGCGATCGCTCCCCGCGTCGCTCGTGCGACCGACGCTGCTCACGGGATCGTCGTTCGCGGCGTTCTCGTCGACCGACGGCGCGCTCCACGTCTACGACGCCTCGCGCGGCACGCTCCGAGACGTCACCGCGGGCGTCGGGTCGCCCGTGGGCTTCGCGCGCGGCGGATCGCTCCGCGTCGAGCGCGACGACGGCGCCGCGTGGTTGCTCCCCGGCAACTCTCCCCGAACGCTTCGTGCGCCGCGTGATTTCGCGATCGACGGCGCGCCCTCTCGCTTCGCGTGGGACCTCACCTCGACCCCCGAGGCCACGGCGCTCCTCACGATCGACCACGGCTCGGTGCGCGCGCGCGTCTCTCCCATCGGCGCTCCGTGGACGGCGCCCGTCGCGGTCGGTCCCGACGAGAGCGCCTCGACCGCGGTGATCTCCGCGACCTCCGACGGATGGACCGTGACCGTGCTCCGCCCGACGGTCTCCGTGGGCATCCTCGAGCAGTACACCCTGCGCCTCGTTCAGCCCGCGCAACCCGCGCAGCCCGCGCAGACCGCGCAACCCGCGCCGCTCGCGCAGCCTCCGCAGCCCGCGCGTCACGGCGGACGTCGCGGTCACGCGCCCCTCGTCGAGCCCGCTGTGACGCCCGCGGTCGCCGCGCCTGTCGCGCCCCCGCCCGCGACGCTCGCGATCGCAGGACCCACGGTGCTCGCGCGCGAGGTGAACCTCTTCGGCGCTCGCGTGCTCACGTGCGCGTCGGGGCCCTCGCGCTTCTTCGCGCTCGTGAACGACCAGGGGATCTCGGTGATCCGCGTGCTCGGAGACGCCGCGCAGACCTCGCGCGCGGCGACCTTCTGGCCTCGCGACCGCGACGTGACGGTCAGCTGTGACGCCGAGCGCGCGCTCGTGATGACCTCGCCGGTGCTGCCTCGAACGGGCGGCTTCGTGTTCTCGTTCGCGCGCGGCGCGAGCGACGTGGGCGTCGCGGTGGAGCCTCCCGCCGTGGGTCCGCAGGCGGTCGTTCGCGCGGTGGTGCTGGTGCGCGACGGCGTGCTCGCGATCGCTTCGAACGCGGGTGCGCTGCGAGCGTTCCGTGAGGTCTCGCGGTCCGGTCTGCGCGGTCCGAGGCCGTGGGAGCCCGCGGGGATCATCGCGCTCGCGACGCCGGAGCCGATGCTGACGCGCAGCTTCTCGCGCATCGAGGCGCTCTCGACGGGCGACCACGTCTCGCTGCTCGTGACGGGCGCGCTGCAGCGGCACCTCCCGCGGCCCCCCGAGGGTCAGGAGCCTCCGCCCGAGCCTGCGCCCATCGGGTATTTCTCGATCGCAGGCTCGCTCGACGGGGGCGCGAGCTTCTGGTCGTTGTGAGCGCTCTTCTCGCTCGGCGGCATTGCTGTTAGAAGCCACAGCCGCCATGACGACCCGCACCGAGACCGACCGCACGATCCCTCCGCCGCCGCTGGCGCAGGGGGTCCGTTACCGACGCATTCTGCTGAAGATGTCGGGCGAGGCGCTCTGCTCGCACGAGGGAGGCTTCGGCCTCGACCCCCAGGCGATCGGGCTCCTCTCTGACGAGCTCGCGCAGGCGTACCGCGAGCTCGGCGTGCAGCTCGGCCTCGTCGTGGGCGGCGGAAACATCTTCCGCGGGCTCAAGGGCGCGGCCTCGGGCATGGACCGCTCGACGGCGGACTACATGGGCATGCTCGCGACGGTGATGAACGCGCTCGCGCTGCAAGACGCGCTCGAGAAGCGCGGCGTCCCCACGCGCGTGCAGACGGCGCTCGAGATGCGTCAGGTGGCCGAGCCGTACATCCGTCGGCGCGCGGTGCGACACCTCGAGAAGGGGCGTGCGGTGATCTTCGCCGCGGGCACGGGCAACCCCTACTTCTCGACGGACACCGCCGCGGCGCTGCGCGCGATGGAGATCCACGCCGACGTGTTCTTCAAGGCCACGAAGGTCGACGGCGTGTACGACAGCGATCCGAAGAAGAACCCCGACGCGCAGATGTACCCG
>JBPOHC010000870.1:0-1787 GCA_052035985.1 Myxococcota bacterium
GGTCGCGCCCGCCCTGGTGACCTTCACCTTCACGCTGTAGGCGTCGCGTGGGGTGCCTCCCGCGGTCATGGCCCAGGCGTCGGAGTCCGAGCCCGTACCCGTGCGGGTGACCGAGCCCGCAGAGCCCACCGTCGCCGTGGTGGCGCGGCACACCACGATCGGCCCGCCGGTGAGCGCGAGCAGGTACGCGACGAGCTCAGCGAGCGGGCCGTGACCGAAGGTCGACGTGAGCTGGTCGGCGGTGCGCACGAGCGTGGGCTCGTCGACGGTGCCGCTCGACGAGCAGCCGGTGGCGGCGATCGGCAGGGCGGACCCCTGCGGCAGACCGAGCCCCCGGTCTGCGAGAGTCTGAGTGATTTGAGCGATCATGTTCCCTCGGGGGTGTCAGCCGGTCTCACCGGCGTCGGTGAATCCATCGCCCGCGGTCGACCTGGTTGAGTCGAGCGCGACGTCGGTGATCGGGGTGGTGGTGGGCGGATCGGGGAGCGCGGGGACGTCGAGCGCGACGGAGATCGCGAGCGCGTAGGCCTCGCCCTGCGTCATCTGCCCCGTGGAGAGCCACATGCCTCCCTCGAGGTAGAGGATGGGCTCGGGCCCGAGCCGCTTGCGCAGCGCACGCACGACGGCCTTGACCAGCGTCCACGCGTCGGCGCGGCTCGCGCCCCAGCAGTAGACTTCGAGCCCGGCGCGGCACGTCGCGAGGCTCTTGCCCGTCGAGCCGCCACCACGTGGGCGCTTCTGGCCTGCCTCCCAGCGGTCCCGCGACGGCACCCACACGATGCGCGGCGGCGAGGCGTTCTCAGGGAGCGCGCGCGTCGAGAGCTCGTGCGCGACGGTCGGGATCTCGGCGACGACGTCGGGCATGATCCCGGCGACGAGCGTGTCCAGGTCGGTGATCTCGCTCACGGGAGGTCGCGCTCCAGCGCGTCGTCGGCGGCCGAGGCCATCACGCGCTCCCAGGTGGGCGGCAGGCGATCCCCGGGGAAAAACGGGCGCGCGGGGAGGTTCCGCTTGCGGCTCCCATATTGGTGCACGCTCTTTCCGTCGGGCGCCGTCATCACGAAGCCGCCCGCGGTCACCACGGGCTGCGAGGCCCGGTCGCGCAGGTCGCCGGTCTTCAAGAGCACGCCCCCGATGCCCACGCGCGGGCGCTTCAGCGGCGCCCAGGGGGCACCGTCGGGCGCGCGGTGGGCGCTGAAGGTGCTGTACACCAGGCGCTCCCCGGCGCCGGCGAGCGCGGAGGCGACGTGCACGGCCGCGGCGCTGTCGCCGGCGAAGCTCTCGACCGCGCCCAGGAGGTCGTCGAGCTCGCGCCCCAGCAGTACACCTCAAGGCCAGCTCGACACGTCGCGAGGCTCTTACCCGTCGAACCACCACCGCGGGGGCGCTTCTGGCCTGCCTCCCATCGGTCGCGAGAGGGCACCCAGACGATGCGCGGGGGCGAGGCGTTCTCAGGGAGCGCGCGCGTCGAGAGCTCGTGCGCGACGGTCGGGATCTCCGCCACCACGTCGGGCATCACCTGCGCGACGAGCGTGTCGAGGTCGACGATCTCAACGACGCTCACGCAGGCACCTCAAGAGCGGCATCGCCCGCGGCTTCCATGACCACATCCCACACGGGCGGGAGTCGACCGCTGCCAGGGAAGAAGGGGCGCGCGGGAAGGTTGCGCCGCGCATAGCCGCGCTGGTGCACGCTCTTCGGATCGGGGGCCGTCATCACGAAGCCGTGCGTGCTCACCGACGCGAGCGACGCCGCGTCGCGCAGGGCGCCGGTCTTGAGCAGCGGCC
>JBPOHC010000672.1:0-13012 GCA_052035985.1 Myxococcota bacterium
GGTCGATGGACGTGGGCACAACCTCGCCGTCCACCACGTCTTCCGGGGCGACGCTGCGGAAGAGGTCCTCGTCGCCCGGGATCGGTTCGTCCCGCTCGCGAAGCAGGCTCTCTGTCACGACCCACCCCCCAGCCACTCCTTCGCGTTTCGCGCGAACGCGAGCGTCGACTGCTCGCGAGCCTCTTCCGGGGCCTCCCACGCCCACGCTGCCGAGGCGGCATCTCGCGTCACCGCGACTGCGCCGACCGAGCCCTCGTTGTCGCAGAGCGCGAGCACATACCGCCGGGGAAAGTCGCCTGCGTAGACGGCCACGCCGCCATCGACGTCCGCGCGCACTTCGGCGACGGCGGCGTGGTTCAACCAGAGGGCGTTCACGACGGATCGCGCCGCCTCGACCGCAACCTCGTTAGGCTCCCTCGTCTCGCGGGCGGCCGTCGCGTCCTCAAGCATCCGTTCGAGCTTCGCGTAGTGGCGATCAATCGTTGAAGGGCGGAGGTGCACCAAGACATAGGATCGTTTCGGCCTGCCAACAGCCGTGATCGTGGACTCGATCATCTCCGCAACCGCTCCCCTGCGCCACAGAGCCCCCAGACGCGCGAACTCAACGGGCGGCATCTCCTCACTCACCCGGGCCGACACGGGCTCCTCGTCCTCGCCCTGAACCCGCAACAGTCGAACGCTACCGTTGTCGTTGATCGCGTTGCATACGACGTGCTCCGTTATCTGCCGCTCGGAGTACATCGTGCGGCGGGTGCGCTCCGCGCCCCGAGCGACTCGACTCCGATTGAGCTCGACGACGCGTCGGCGCGTCGCCCGTTTGATCGTGCCGCCGCGCCTGTCGAGCTCCTCGTACCACTCACGCACCATCTTCAAGACACGCGGGTCGGTGGACGCGACGGCACTTGCGAACGCCTCGTCGTCGTCCGCCGCAGCGCCAACCAGTTCGGACGCCCTTTCCATCGCTTCGCCGACGCCGGTGCCCTCGGCGAGCAGGGACCCGACGCGTTCGGCCACCGCGAAGCCGAAGCACCCGTGCGCGATGCCTGTGATGGTGAGGCGCGAGTCGCTGGCGTCCGGGACGGTGCCGGATTCCCGGAGCGGCATGGTCGGCCTCCGCGCGCTCGCGTAAATCAACGCGACGAGTTGCTGGTAACGCCTCAGACTCTCGACGGCGTAGTCCACCTCGACCTCTCGATCGCCGACCACCGGGCGCCCGCCGAAGAGAACCGTCGCTTGTGCACGCTCGACACGGTTGGTGGGAACCCCGCCACCTGCGAGTTCTTTCGTCAGGTTCGCGTGCTTGACCTGCAAACCCGCGCGTTCGAGCGCCGAGCGCGTCCCGCCGCCGACCGCCCCGAGTGCGGCTTCCACGGCGGCGAGTTCGCTCAGGATGCGCTCGCGTTCCAGTGCACTGCTCATCTCGCTTTGCCCCGCGCAGGGTTCGCGGTCATGCGCTCCAGAAGCGCCCGCGCCTCAATGTCATCAGCGAGTGGGATCTCGACGAACCCGCGCCAAACCCC
Source organism: Myxococcota bacterium (assembly GCA_052035985.1). Classification (GTDB taxonomy): domain Bacteria; phylum Myxococcota_A; class Polyangia; order Polyangiales; genus CAISKJ01. The sequence continues at coordinate 1,521 of JBPOHC010000672.1, forward strand.
GTCTGCGCGATGTGACAGCCTCGTCGACCAATAGGCTGCCAGCCGGACCAGAACTTCAGGGTCTGGTCGACGCAGGCGCAACGCGACGAAGTATCCCTCGCAGCAGTATCTCGTGACCGCCTCGTTCGGATCGAGAAGGTCGGTCCGCAACATGATAGTAGATTGCCACGAGAGTTCCTCGTCGTGCGAGGCATCAGTGACGTAGAACGTCACGACCTCAGCCAACGCGTTCTGGCGCTTTCCGATGTCGTGGGTGTCCTCCACCAGACTGCCTCCGATCCACTGAAAACCCTCGCACATGCCGCTATCGCGCAACGCTTCGCGGTAGTTGAGGAGCCCCCAGAGTGCGGTGCAACGGTCGGGGGCGATGGCGAACCGCGCCACCAAGTCGGAGGACGACACGCGGTAGGGCGTACCCGATCCGAATTCCTCGTTGCCAGGGCGCGGAGGCAAGACACCGTTAAGGTCGAACGGCGGGAGTGCGTGCCCCTCTGGCGACGCGGACACCTCACCATCGCCGTCGTCGCCGATCGGGGCATATCCAAGCGCATCCGCCGTAGCGTGCTGCTCTGCGACTCCATCGTGGATTCCCACGGCCGCGAATGTTCGTGCTCCGCGATCGCCTCCGTCAACGGCATTCGTGCATCAGTTCAGAGAGCCGTTTGCGAATGGCGAGGGACCGCACGACCGATTGGCTCGACGACAGGCTGCCGCACCATCGAGGCGCACCGACCTCACGGCGTCGACGTGATGGAGTTGTTCATCCCCGTCCTACCGCTCGCGAAACTCAGACGCGGAAGGCCGGAGTTCGCCCCCCGCCTCCTGCCCCGCTTCGAGCCTTGCCTGCCCCTTCCAGCAGCCCCGGCACCCTCACAACGTGTCGAAGTTCTGCGCGAGGCCCAACTTTTCGCAATCGAGGCAGTCACCTCACCGGGACGTCGCGCGAGGCTGTCACCCCACCGTGCGCAGCAGTCACCCCATTACATGAGCGCGCAGGGCGCTTGACACGTCGGGGAGCGCCGGTATCAGGTCGCGCCGTGGCGCTGCGACTGCGATGGCTGAAGATCCTGCGGTTTCGCGACGTGCGGCCGGGCACCGAGCTGCGCTTCAACGACGCGTGGAACGTCGTGCTCGGACGCAACGCCACGGGCAAGACCACGCTGCTCAACCTCATCTCGATGGCGCTGCGCGGCAGCTTCGAGGAGCTCGCGAGTGAGACCTTCGCGGTGGAGTACGAGCTCGGCGACGAGGGCCTCACGCTTCGTGTCTCGCTTCGAAATGACCTCATCGAGCGAAAGGCCATCGGCGTGCCGATGGACCCGGCGTTGCGCATGGAGCGGCGAGACGAGCCCGAGCACCGCGTGACGCTCTCGGGGTTGCTCACGGCAAACGGAGGGAGCACCCGCTTCGGCACACCGCCGCTGCCGATGGAGGGAAATGTTCGCACGATCGCGAGCGAGTCGCGGTGGGACCTTGAGCCGACGTTCGTGATGCTCCGCGCAGGATTGCTCGGGCCGATCGGTTCGATGAGCCCGCTGCTCGGATTGACCCGCGCGCATCGCTTCGATGAGGCGCTCGAACTGTTTCGGGTGGTTCTCGGAGGGATCAGCGACGCGAGCGCGCTCCCGCCTGGGGGCGCAACGAAGGCGGCGCACGGAGAGAAAGATGTTTACGTGCTCACGTCACTCGACCCCAGAGAGGTGCGCTGGAGCTTGGTGAAGGCCAACGGTGACACGACCTCGATGCAGGGCGACTTCGACGCGTGCCAGAACCTCGGCTGGGCTGTGAAGCAGCTCGGAGGAACGGCGCTCCACGCGGTCTACCCGGTCACGAAGAGCGTCATCAAAGGTGATTTCACCGAGTCGACCCTCGGCGAGCCGACGATCACCCTCCGTCGTCCTGACGGCGGCGCGGTGTCGGTGCGGCTCTTGAGCTTCGGCCAGCGGCGCCTCTTCGCCTTCGCGTGGTACCTCGATTCGAACGCAGGACCCGTGGTCGCCGACGAGCTCGTCAACGGGATGCACTACGAGTGGATCGACGAGTGCGTCCGCGCGATGGAGGGGCGGCAGAAGTTCATCACCGCGCAGAACCCGCTGATCCTCGATCACGTCGACATCGCGTCGGCCGACGACGTCGCGCGCTCGTTCGTGCTCTGCCGCGCGGAGACCGATGCCGACGGGCGCCGCGAGGTCGTCTGGTCGAACCCCTCCCCGGAGCAGTCCGCGGAGTTCTTCCGCGCGTACGAGAACGGCGTCCTCAAGGTGCACGAGATCCTGCGCACGGAGGGTCTCTGGTGACGCCTGCGCTCTCGCTCGTCGTGCTCACCGAGGACAACGGCGCGAGCGGCTGGCGGCCCGTGATGCTCTGCGTGAAGGCGATCTGCGATCAGCTCATCGGCGGGATCGACTGGTCGCGCGTGAACATCATTCCGCGCGCAGACGCGAGCAAGGCCGTGCTCGACGCCGCGGGCGCGCACTCGTGGGACGGCGGCAAGTCCATCGGCCACAACCGTCGCATCGAGCTCGCGCGCTACATCGCGAACCAGCTCCTCGCGCGCGACGACGAGGCGCGCTTCGTGTTCTTTCACGTCGACGCCGATTGCGCGTGGCGTGACGGAGGGCCCGAGACGAGCGAGAACTTCAAGAAGTTCCACGATCTGCTCGCGCTCGCGGTGCGACGGCAGCTCGACGCGGCGCTCCAACGGAACGGCCGCGCGGCGGAGCTCGACGCCCTCATGGAGCGCCTCCACCTCGTCATGCCGTGCTGGGAGATCGAAGCGTGGCTCTTTCAGCACACCGAGCTCGCAAGCTCGCTCTGCCGTTCGCGCGCGTGCGCTGGCGCTCACACGCCGGTCTATCGAAGCTGGGCCGACGACCGGACGCTCCTCGACGATGTACCGAACACGAAGGATCGCGCCAACGGTCACTGCCTCGACGACGGCGACAAGGCGGCGCTCGCCAACGGCTTTCCGGCCGCGAAGGTTCGGCGCGCGGGCCGCTCGTTCGCGTACGCGATCGACGCGATCGGACGCGACGGCGCGTTGCTCACCGCCCTGATCGCCACCGGCGCCGACGGGGCCTGAGCGCTCCAGGACGCGCCCCCGCATCTCCGACCGCTATCCACAGCGATTCGAGATCCGACCTCGCATCTCCGACCGCTCTCCAGAGCGACCCGAGATCCGACTTCGCATCTCCGACCGCTATCCACAGCGACCCGAGATCCGACCTCGCATCTCCGACCGCTCTCCAGAGCGACCCGAGACCCGACCTCGCATCTCGGCGCCGCGTTCACCTCACCAACCGCATCGCGCGCGCACCGCCCCGCGTTACACTCGCGCCCCGTGATGCAGCCGCCCCCCGGTCACCCTGCGCCCAACTGGAATCAACCTCCCATGGGAGGCCCTCCGTGGCAGCCTCCTGCGCCGCCGCGCAAGGGCCCCCCCATTGTGCTCATCGCGCTCGGAACGCTCGTCGTCGGCGGGCTCTGCACGACGGCCATCGTCGCGCAGCGCCAGCGGAACGAGGAGTTCTCGCCCGTCCTCGCGGCCTGCGCGGGCAACGCCGTGAGCGGCGCGCGCCCCTTCGTCGCGGGACAGCCCCACCGCCTCGCGGGCGCGAAGATGAGCGGCAGCGGGTGGACGCTCGACTTCTTCCGCATCCCCACGGAGATGCGCGCGACGGACCTCGCCAACACCGACGTCGTCGCGTGCTTCGGCGACTCCGCGCCGCAGCCCCTCGAGACCTGCAACTACCAGGTCTACTTCCGCGGTCGCACCACACCCAAAGCCTATCCCCGCACCGTCGATCAGGTGCCCGTGCGGCTCGTCGCAGCGGCCACCGGACAGCTCCTCGCACAGACCACGCTCCAGGGACCGACGCCCGCGACCTGCGACTCGCAGGGGGGTTCGGGTTCGACGCCCAACGCGTTCCATGTGCAGGGCGCCGCGGTGAGCTCGGCGGAGCTTCTCGCGTGGCTCCAGTCGCCCGCGGGACGGCTTCCCTGAGCCACGATCAGTACGTCGATCGCAGATGCGACGCGGGCACCCAACCGTCGCCGCCCGCGTCGAGCCTGATGTGGATCATCGCGGTCTGCTTGTTCACGTCGAGCACCGTCGCGAGCTGATACGGTCCGCCCTGCACCGACGCGTACACGCGCTGCTGCACCATCGGCCACTGCACCGCAGGCTGCGACACCGACTGCGACCACTGCGGCTGCGCCACGGGCTGCGACCACTGTTGCTGCGGTTGCGCGACGGGCTGTGACCACTGCGGCTGCGGTTGCGCCACGGGCTGCGACCACTGCTGCGGTTGCGGCTGCGCGACGGGAGGCTGCTGCCACGCGCCCGGCATCGGCGCCATCTGCGTCGGCAGGTGGGCGACCGAGGGCGCAACGGGCGCGACAGGCGCGACAGGCGCGGCCCACGCAGCGGGCATCGGCGCGCCCTGCGTCGCGACGTGCGGAACAGCGGGCGCAGCGGGCGTCGCGGGCGTCACGAAGGGCGCGGGCGCAGCGGCGGTCGGAGCCACCCCGAGGATCGGTTCGAGCGTGTCGAAGCACAGTGAGGCGTTGGCGAAGCGCTGCTCCTGCTCGCGCACCACGCAGCGAGCGAACCACGCGTCGAAGCCCGCGGGCAGAAGCGCCGCCACGCCCTGCTCCTGCGCGCGCTGCGACGCGGGGACGAGCGGGTGCACCACCACTTCGAGCACGAGCCCGCCGAGGCTGAACTCGCCTTCGGGCATGTTCGCTCCGCGCCAGTACGAGAGCCCCGTGAGCATGCGGTACACGAGCAGACCGAGGGCCCACACGTCGGTCGCGGGCGTGATGGCGGCGCCGCGCTGCGTCTGCTCGGGCGCCATCCAGAGCGGAGAGCCGATGGGCGTCGTGACCTTCGCCGCGTGGTTCTCGTCGGAGACGAGCTTCGCGATGCCGAAGTCCATGACCTTCACGGTGAAGGCCACGCCGCGGCGACGGGGCTTCTCGAGGAAGACGTTCTCGGGCTTCAAGTCCGAGTGCACGACGCCGATCGCGTGGCCGCGGCCGAGCGCGTCGCAGAGCTGTCCCACGATGCCCGCCACGCCCTGCGCGGGGATCTTCTTGTGCGCGTCGAGCACGTGGTCGAGGTCGACGCCGTCGAGGAGCTCCATCACGAGGAAGGGCAGGCCCGTTCCCTCGTCGACGCCCGCGTCGACCACCTCGACCACGTTGTCGCTCTCGATGCGCGCGCCGATGCGCGCCTCGCGTTCGAAGCGGTCGCGGCTCGACTGATCGCGCACGAGGTGGGGGAGCATCACCTTGAGCGCGCGGCGCTTGCCCGTGGTGATGTGCTCCACCACGTAGACCGCGCCCATGCCGCCTTGAGAGAGGAGCCGCTCGACCTTGTATTCACGGTCGATGAGCTGTCCGGGTTCGAGCGCGAGCGTCGCCATCGGCCGCGATCGTCGCAAGCCCACGGCGCCGCGGTCAACGCCTCAGGCGACGCCGTTTGTTGGACGCGCTCGCCGGGCGCTCCGTATCGTCGTGAGATGCAAGCATTCCTCGATCTGCCGGGATTCAAGCCCCTGGCGCTGTTCTCCGTGCTCCTGGTGCTCAAGATGGGCGCCATCGCCTTCTCGACGGCCAACCGCCGCCGCCTCGCGAAGGTGGTGCTCAACCCCGAAGACGTCGGCGTCAACCCGGGCTCCCACGCCGAGCCCCAGGAGGCGCCCGAGACCATGCGAGCCAAGCGCGCGCACCTCAACGACGTCGAGAACATCCCCGCCTTCCTCGCGCTCGCGACGATCTACACGCTCGCGGGCGGATCGAGCACCGGCGCGTGGGCCTACTTCGGCGTCTACTTCGCCGCGCGGCTCGTCCACACGCTCTGCTACCTCAACGCGGTGCAGCCCTGGCGCACGGCGAGCTTCTTCCTCGGTCAGATCGCGCAGCTCGGCCTCATGGTCGGCATCCTCATGCGCGCCTTCGGTCACTGACCGCCGCTACCGCCCGACCGTCGCGACGCACTGCTGCACCGCGTCGCCGGCGCTGTCCGCGATCACCCGCTCCGCGTCCGTGTCTTCGTCGCGCTGCTCGTGGCGCGTGAATCGTCGGCTCACCTCTTCGAAGACCCGCGCGGACTCCGCGCACCGCCCCGCATCGCTGAGCACGATCGCCAGGTTGGCCGCGAGGTACACGTCGCGCGGTGACGCCTCCATCGCGACGCGGTAGAGCGCCACCGACGCGCCGAGGTCGTGCCGCCGCCACGCGTCGAGGGCGAGGTCGCCGAGCACGGGGCCGTATCCTCCCGTGGCCGCGACGACCGCGAGCCGCCCGGTCTCGTCGTCGGGGCGCGCGTTCGCCACGGTCGACATCGTGACCATCAACGCCGCTGCGCTCGCCGCGAACGAGATCGCGAGCGTGAGCGCCGCGCGTCGCATCGGAGGCGGCGCGGGACGCGGGTGGTCGGGCGTCATCCCGGCGTCGACCATGCGGTCGTAGAGGTGCGCGCGCGTGGGGTTTCGCTGGTAGAGCACCGCGGGCATCACGTTGGCCTCGTAGACCTTCGCGAGGGCGCGCGCGTAGGTGCCCGCGTCGCCCTCGTGCTCGCGCGCGATCTTGTCGGCGGCCTTGAAGTCGTAGCGCAGCGTCCGGTTGAGGATCACCACGGCGGCGAAGGTCGCGACGAGCACCGCATAGAAGGTCGTGAGCCCGTGATGCGCCAGCGGCCGCGTGAGCATCAGCGGGACGAACACCACCCCCGCCAGGAGCCCCCGCGCGACGGAGCGGCGCGTCGACTCCGTGAGGTGCGCGAGCGCGTGACCGAGGAGCGCCGCGAGCGCGTCGTCATCGAGCGCGTCGAGCGACGCCTCGGAGAGCACCACGCGCCCCACCGCGGGATACGAGAACACGTTGACCACCGCGAGCGGCGCCACGAGCACCTCGCGAGGAGTCACCCCCGTGCGAGACACGGCCACGTCGACGACGCGCCGCACACGTTCTGACGGCGCGCGCAGGAGCCCCACGGCCTTGAGCGCCACGGCTCCACCCCCCAGCCCGAGCACCGCGAGCACGGGGAGCGTCAGGGCCACGGTGACGATCGCGCGCGTGTCGACGGTCGAGGGCATCGTCGTCGCGACGAGCGCCACCACGAGGATGTGCGACGCCATGAGCAGCGTCGCGGTGAGGTGGCTGCGGAGCCAGAAGCCGTACGACCAGTCGACGCGGCGCAGACGGCGCTCGTGCTCGACGCGCACCACGAAGGGGCCGACGAAGGCCGCCGCGCACGTGACCAGCACGCGAACGACCTTGCCGCCCGGCGTGAGCGGACCGTCGAAGACGAACGCGACGAGCCCGAAGAGCAGCGGCAGGACGAACAGGTTCGTCGACGCGAGCCAGCGCGGGCCGTAGGCGAGGCGGGCGCGCTCCATCCAATGCACGGCGGTGTCGGCGTGGGGGTCGCGAAAGGGCGTCTTCGTCGGCGCGATGGGCGCGGGCTGCGCGACGGGGCGCGCGGACGGCGTCGCGATCCAGAGCGTGAGCCTCGCGAGGAGCCACGACGAGAGCGCGGCGACGAGCGGCATCGCGAAGACGCCTCCCCAGGTGGCCCATGCGGGGAGCGCGGCGCGGGCCTGCACGATGACGTCGTGGTTCATGTCGCGCGGACGGTATCAGAGAGCTTCGAAGCGCCGCCACTCGACGCGGGATCAGATCGCGCGGCCCTTGAACTGGCTCACGTAGAGCCTGTGATACGCGCCCCTCTGCGCGAGGAGCTCGTCGTGCGTGCCGCGCTCGACGACCTCGCCCCGGTCGATCACCAGCACCTGCGTCGCGTCGCGGATCGTGCTCAGCCGATGCGCGATGACGAAGCTCGTACGCCCCTTCATCAAGCGCAGGAGCGCCTTCTGGATGCGCGCCTCGGTGCGCGTGTCGACGCTGCTCGTGGCCTCGTCGAGCACGAGGATCGCGGGGTCGGCGAGGATGGCCCGCGCGATCGCGAGGAGCTGCCGCTGGCCCTGGCTGAGCGTGCTCGCGCGCTCCGAGAGCACCGTGTCGTAGCCCTGCGGGAGCTGACGAATGAAGTGATCCGCGTCGGCGAGTCGCGCGGCCTCGACCACCTCGTCGTCGGTGGCGTCGAGGCGCCCGTAGCGGATGTTCTCTCGCACCGTGTTCGAGAAGAGAAAGGTCTCTTGCAGCACGAGTCCGAGACGCTGTCGCAGCGCGCGCTTCGAGAGGTCGCGCACGTCGACGCCGTCGATGCGGATCGCCCCCTCGTCGATCTCGTAGAAGCGCGTGAGGAGGTTGATGATCGTGGTCTTTCCAGCGCCCGTGGGGCCCACGAGGGCGATGAGGTCGCCGGGCTCTGCGTCGAGCGACATGCACTTGATGACGGGCGACTCGCGGCGGTAGCCGAAGGTCACGCGGTCGAACTCGACGCGGCCTCGCATCGCGGCGGGGAGCGTCTGCGTTCCGTCATCGAGCTCGGGCGTCGCGTCGAGGATCTCGAACACGCGCTCGGCCCCCGCGAGGGCGGCTTGAAGCGTGTTGTAGAGGTTCGAGAGCTGCCGCAGCGGCTGCACGAAGTTCTGGCCGTAGTTGATGAAGGTCGCGATGACGCCCACGGTGACGAGGCCGCGCAGCGCGAGCCAGCCGCCTGCTCCCGCGAGCACGATGACGAAGAGGTTCCCGAGCACGCCCGTGAGGGGCATGAGGAGGAGCGCGTAGGTGTTGGCCTCGACGCCGGCGCGGTAGACCTCCTCGTTGCGCTTTCGAAATGCCTCGATGACGTGGTCGTTGCGGCGAAAGGCCTTGACCACCCTCTGCCCGCTGATCGACTCCTCCATCACGCCGTTGAGCGCGCCGACGCTGGCCTGGAGCGTCTGAAACCCTCGCCGCGTGTAGCGCGCGACGAAGCTCGCGAACCACAGCATGAGCGGCACGACCACGAGCGACGCGAGGGCGAGCCAGCGGTCGAGCACGAACATCGCGACGATGATCCCCGCCATCGAGAGCACGCTCGCGAGGAGCGTCGTGACGTTCTGCGAGACGCTCTGGTTGATCGCGTCGACGTCGCTCGTGAGGCGGCTCATGAGGTCGCCCGCGGTGTTCCTGTCGAAGAACGCCAGGGGGAGCGTCTGGACCTTCGCGAAGAGGTCGCGGCGCAGCCCTTCGAGCGCGCGCTGCGACAGGCGCGCCATCACCCAGCCCGCGACGGCCTGAAAGACGTTGTTGAGCGCGAAGGCCCCGAGCATCGCGAGGGCCACGCGCTCGAGCCCCGCGGCGTCGCGCGCGGCGATGTAGCGGTCGATCGCGACGCCCATGAGATACGGGCCCACGATCCCCATGAGCGTGTAGATCACCACGCACACAGCGACGAACGCGAGGCCCGCGCCGAAGCGCGAGAAGTACGCCGCGAGGCGTTCGAGCGTCTCGCGAGGCCGCGCGGCACGCTCGATCTTCACGTTCGACCGCGGACCTCCGCCCGGGATCACCGCGCGGATCGCGTCACCCTGCGCGGGGGTGCTCACGGCTCACCTCCGGTCGACGCGGGCTCTTCGCCGAGGGCCGCACGTCCGCCGAGCTGCGACTCGTAGATCTCTTGATACACGGGGCTCGACGCCATGAGCTCGCGGTGCGTCCCCTGCGCGACGACGCGGCCGCGGTCGATCACGGCGATCGTGTCGGCCTGGAGCACCGTGCTGATCCGCTGCGCGACGACGAAGGTCGTACACCGCGGACGCATGGCCAGAAGCGCCTCCTGGATGCGCGTCTCGGTCTCGACGTCGACGGCGCTCGTGCTGTCGTCGAGGATGAGCACCGGAGCCTTGAGCAGCAGCGCCCTCGCGATGGCGACGCGCTGCCGCTGTCCGCCCGAGAGGTTGGCGCCGCGGGCCTGCACGCGCGTGTCGTAGCCCTGCGAGAGCTCGGAGATGAACCCGTGCGCCTCGGCGGCCTTCGCGGCGGCGATCACCTCGTCGTCGGTGGCCTCGGGGCGCCCGTAGCGGATGTTGTCGCGCACCGTCCCCGTGAAGAGCACTGTCTCCTGCGGCACCACGGCGATGCGCGAGAGGAGCGACGACTGCGTGACCGCGCGGACGCCGCGCCCGCCGACGAGCACGCGCCCCGACGAGGCGTCGTAGAAGCGCGGGATGAGGTTCACCAGCGAGGATTTTCCCGCGCCCGTGGCGCCGAGGATGGCGAAGGTCTCGCCCGGCGCGACGCGGAGAGACACGCCCTCGAGCACGGGCTCGTTGCCCTCACCGTGATACGTGAGCGACACGTCTTCGAACGAGACGCTCCCTTCGAGGTCGGGTGAGAGGGGCGTCGCGTCGGACGCGTCGAGCACGTCGGGCGTGGCGGCGAAGACCTCTTGCACCCTGCGCGCGGAGGCGATGCCCGCGGCCCAGGTGTTCGAGAGCAGCGTCATGAGGATGAGCGGCGACATCGTGGTGAGGAGGTAGTTGGTGAAGGCCACCACCTGACCGAGCGAGAGCGTCCCTCGAATGGCCTGGAGCCCGCCCGACCAGATGACCAGCACCATCCCGACGTTGACGCACATCGTGAGGGCCGGGGTCATCGTCGAGGTGAGCTGCATCACGCGGATCGAGCGCGCGGTGAGGTCGTCGTTGGCGGCTTCGAAGCGCTGCGCCTCGTGGTCCTCGCGCACGAAGCCCTTCACGAGCCGCGCCCCCGCGATGTTCTCTTGCAGCACCGTGTTGAGCCGGTCGAGGCGCTGCTGCACCGAGAGGAACAGCGGCCCGGTCTTCACGATGAACACCGCGATGATCGCCGACGTGACCGCGAGCAGCGGGAGCATCGTGAGCGCGAGGCGCGGCGCCGTGCGGATCATCAGCGCGAGGCTGCCGAGCATCATGAGGGGGGCGCGCGTCCCGATGCGGAGGGTGACCTGCGTGAGCATCTTGAGGGCGCCCACGTCGCTCGTGAGCCGCACCATGAGCTGCCCGGTCTGCTGCCGGTCGAGGTTGCCGAACGACCACGACTGGATCGCGACGAAGAGCGCCTCGCGGAGGTCTCGCGCGACGCCCTCGCCGACGCGCACGGAGAAGGCGTTGTTGCCCACGGCGACGACGGCCGTCACGGCCGAGATGGCGAGCATCACGAGCGCCGTGTGCACCACCACGGAGGCGTCGTGGCGGAGGATCCCGTCGTCGATGATGCGCTGGATGAGCCGAGGGATCGCGAGGTCGAGCACGACCGCGACGACGAGCGTGAGGAGCGAGAGCGCGGCGCTGCCGCGGTAGGGTCTGACGAAGCCGAGGAGGCTGCGGGGGGCGCGCATCGGGCGCGCAGTGTAGGTGCCTCGCGGGGCGAGAATCTATCGCGCCGGGATGAGGCGCTCGTTCGCGGTGTCGATGGTGGCGCGCTGCACCTGGAGCTCGCCCTCGGCGATGCGCGACGCGATGGCCGGACGCGCGAGGAACTCCTGGATGCGCCGCTCGCGCTCGGAGACGCCCTCGGAGAGGTGCGGATAGAGGGCGCGCTGTGTGGGGTCGGCGGCG
>JBPOHC010000365.1:0-7429 GCA_052035985.1 Myxococcota bacterium
CGCGGGCTCCGCCGGGGTCCCGCCCGCGCGCGCGACGCCTCCGTCGCAGCAGGTCGTCACCGCGCCGATGCGGCTCGCGCCCGCCGCGACGGAGACGCCCCCCGCGGCCGCCGCGCCGCCGGTGATCGTGACGCCTCCGACGCGCGCGCCGCAGCCGGTGATCGTGATGCCCCCGGTGGTCGCGTCGCCCGTGGCGCCGCCCGTCGCGCGCGTCGAACCGCTCGCCGACTCCTCCATCGCGCTGCGGAGCCGTCGACGGCGTCATCGCTGAGCGCGCGGGCACCACGGAGCGCGGCGATTCCAGTAGAGTCGCGGCCCATGCGCTCTTCGAACCGACTCGTCGTCGCGGGCCTCCTCGGCGCCGCGCTCTTCGCGGGCTGCGGCACCGACGGAACCGCCGGGTCCGCGCCCGTCATCACGGAGCTCACGCTCGACCCCACCTCGGTGGCGCGCGGCACCGCGACGATCAGCGCGCGCTTCGTCGTGACCGACGCCGACCGCGACGCCAACGCGTTTCAGGTCAGGCTCGTCGCGCCCGGCGGCGCCGTCAGCAACCTCGGCCCCTCGATGATCACGGGCCTCGCGGGCAACACCGGCGTCCCCGTCACCGCACGCATCGCGCTGATTCTCAACGTGGCGGGGCAGTACACCCTCGAGGTGCAGGTCAACGACGCCGCGGGCCACGCTTCGAACCGCCTCGGCGGCACGCTCACCGTGATGTGATCGCTACGAGGGCGCCTGCGTCTTTCTGAAGACCCGCCCGAAGAACGCTCGCATCTGACCGAGGATCTGCGCCGAGAGGCTCGGGCCCGTATCGCTCGTCGCGCCGCCCTGCTTCGTCGAGGCGTTCTGCTTCAAGCGTCGCTCCGCGGCGGCGTCGCAGAGCGCCTGCGCGAGCTCGGGGCGCAGGTCGAGCGCGCGGCTCATGTGCTCCTTGGTGATCTCGTAGACGAGCGTCTCGGTCGAGGCGACCACCGTGGCCGTGCGGGGCTCACCCGTGAGCAGCGAGATCTCGCCGAAGAACGCGCCGGGAGCCATCTGGCTGCGCCTGACGTCTTCGCCCTTGCCTCCCTCGACGTAGACGTCGAGGAGGCCCTCGACGAGCACGAAGAGCGACCCGCCCGGATCGCCGCGCCGCACGATGCGCTCGCCCGGTTTGAACTCCCGCGCCGTCATCTGCGTCGCGAGGAGCTCGACGTCGGCGCTCGAAAGCCCCGCGAAGAGCGCGACGCGGCTGAGCAGCGCCGTGCGGTATCCGAGGTAGCCGTAGTCGAGCGCGGCGGTGTCGACGCGCGACGCGGCGACGGCGACGCCCGCCACGCGGAGGTGATCGAGCGCGTGCTGCAGCACGATGTGTTTGACCTTGCCGGGTCCCGTGCGCGCGGCGTCGCACCAGTAGACCAGCTTGTAGCGCGCCCCGCGCTCGTCGACGCCCGAGAGCCGCACCTTGGGCGGAGGCTCCGCGAGGGGGCCGCCCGCGCCGACCGCGCCGACGAGGCTCGCGTTGAGCACGCGCAGCACGCGCTCCGACGGGATCGCGCAGTCGAAGGTGAGCACGAGCTCCTGCTCGCTCGCGGCGCTCGGGCGAGAGAAGTTGGTGATCACCGCGGCGCCGAGCTCGCTGTTGGGCACGATCACCACGTTGCCCTCGGGCGTCTCGATGGAGGTCGCGCGCCAGTCGATCTGCCGCACGCGCCCGCGGATGCGGTCGACGCCGCGCGCGTGCACCTGGATGAACTCGCCGATGGAGAAGGGCTGATCGATGTTGATCGCGATGCCCGAGAAGGCGTCGAGGATGAGGCTCCGGAGGGCCATCGCGAGGATGATCCCGACGGCCCCCGAGGCGGCGAGGAGGCCGCTCACGGAGCGCTGAAAGACCACCCCGACGATGCCCACGAGCGAGAGCGAGTAGACGAGGATCCCCGAGAGCTGCACGAGCAGGCCCGGGACGGGCGCGCGGAGCAGGCCGCCGATGACCTTATCCCACACGATGTAGCGGGCGAAGCTGTTGATGAGCCACGCGCCCGAGATCCACGCGAGGGTCTCGATGATCTCGGGCAGCGCCCCGGTCGCGCGCTCGAGCGTGCGCACGAGGCCGTGGCCGTCATGCGCGCCGAGCGACACGCACACGAGGAACACCGCCGCCGGGACGATCAATCGACGCAGGGCAGAGAGCATCAGCGATTCACGGCCACGGAGAGCGCCACCACAGGCGACGGACGATAACGGACTCCGCGGCGACGGTGAACGGTGTCGTCGAGGCGCGGACGCGGCTCATCAATCCGCGCCTCGCGTGGTATGCGTCGTCGCCCCGATGCGATCACACACGGTCGTCGCCGCGACGCTCGCCCTGGCGTGCTCCGCGAGGACCCCGCCGCCGCCCGAGACCCGCTCCCCGGTGTCGCAGATCATCGAGATCCCGCGCGCGCCGGCGGCCGTGATCGAGGTCGACGGGGGCGCTCCCGCCGACGTGAGCGCGCTCGATGCGCTCGGTGTGAGCGACGCGCGCTCCGTGCTCGATGCGCCCGACGCGCAGGCGCTTTCGAACGAGACGATCACCGTGCTCATCCGTCAGGTGGCCGTGTACTTCGAACCGCGCGTCGAGCCCGAGTGGAGCGGCTCCCTCCGCGCCGGAGCGCGCGTGCGCGTGCTGCGCGGACCCCTCGGTCACGACCAGTGCGGGGCCTTCGAGGGCCGACCCGACACCGGGTGGTACGAGATCGAGCACGACGGGTACCTGTGCGTCAGCCGCGGCGCCGTGCTCACGCGACACCTCGCGCGGGTGCTCCGCGGTCCGCTCCCGTCGCAGCCGCGGCGCACGGCGGCGATGCCCTACCGCTACGCGATGGTGCGACGCGACGCGCCCATCTATCGACGGCTCCCCACGGCGGCCGATGAGCACAGCGTCGAGCCCGACCGCTTCATCGAGAACGTCGACACGAGCGCGACGCCCACGGAGTCAGCGCCTCGCGAGCGCACGCCCATCTCGCTCGAAGCGCTCGACGGATTCGATGACACGCCGCTGCTACGTCGCGCGCTGCGAGGCATGACCCTCTCGCTCGACCGGCCGCAGACCTCGGAGTCGCAGGGCCAGTTCTGGCGCACGTACTCGGGCGGCTGGGTGCGCGCGAGCGAGCTCCAGTTCGTCGGCGCGCCCGCCCTTCACGGCGTCGCGCTGAACGCCACGACGCGCCTCCCGCTGCGCTTCACCGTCGCGCGCACGCGGCTCTTCGTCGCCGACGCGCGAGGCGCCATGCGCGCCACGAGGACGCTGCCGCGGTGGAGTTCAGTCGCGCTCACAGAGGGCGCTCCGGTGACCGTGCGAGGCGACGAGTACGTACCCGTCGAGGGGGGCTTCGTGCGTCGGCGCGACGCGCGAGACATCACCGCGCATGAGCCTCCGACGGGACTTCCGCCCGGTGAGAAATGGCTCGACGTGAACCTCGACCGACAGTTCGTCGTGGCCTACGAGGGCGCGACGCCCGTGTTCGCGACGCTCATGTCGTCGGGGATTCCCGCGCGCGACGGGGGCGAGAGCTACGAGACCATTCAGGGGTCGTTTCGCATCGAGCAGAAGCACCTCACGGCCACGATGGACGGCAACTCCGCCGCGGGCGCGTACTCCATCGAGGACGTGCCGTGGGTGATGTACTTCAGCGGCAGCTTCGCGCTCCACGGCGCCTTCTGGCACGACGATTTCGGCAGGGTGCGCTCGCACGGCTGCGTGAACCTCTCGCCCGACGACGCGCGCTGGATCTTTCAGTGGACCTCGCCCACGCTCCCCGACGGGTGGCACTCGGTCACCGCCGTCGGGAGCGACCTCGGGACGCGGGTCTACGTGCACTACGACCGGCAACAGCTCGGCGAGGTCGGCGGACCATCCCTCGTCCCGGGGCACTGATGCGCGACCGGGTCGTCCTTCGGTGGGTCCTCGAAACCCCGGCGCGGAAATTCCTCCGCTCTGTCGAAAATTAGTCAGGAGCTCCAGGGCCGTGTACGAACAATGGCCTACGAGGAGCGTGCGCATGGAGCCTCTGTTCGCTCGCGGTGAGCTTGTTTCCGGGCAGTACGAGATTCGCGAGCTCCTCGGTCGCGGGAGCATGGGCGAGGTCTTCGACGCGCAGGACCTCGACCTCAACCGCCGCGTGGCGCTCAAGGCCGCGTTCCCGCACATCGACCGCTCGCTCACGCGCAAGGAGGCGCAGGGTCTCGCGGCCGTGCGCCACCACGGCGTGACCGCGGTGTACGCCATCGGCGAGCACCGCGACGTGCCCTACTTCGTCATGGAGCGCCTCCTCGGCGAGAGCCTCACGTCGCGCATCGAGTCGCGGCAGATGGAGGGCGAGCTCTTCTCCGTGGGCGAGGCGCTCGACGTGCTCATTCCGCTGGCCGAGACGCTCGCGGCCGTGCACGCCGCGGGCATCGCGCACCGCGACGTGAAGCCCGCCAACGTGATGATCACCGTCGGCGACCGCGTCGTGCTCACCGACTTCGGCATCGTCGCCGAGGAGCGCGCCGTGCTCCCGGGCATGCCCGTCGCGGGGACCTTCGAGTACATGGCGCCCGAGGTGATCCGCGGCGTCGTCGAGCCCGGCAACGCCTACCTCGCCGATGTGTATGCCTTCGGCGCGATCGCCTACGAGCTCATCGCGGGGCGTCGGCCCTTCGAAGCCGAGACCGTCAAGGGCGTGCTCGAGATGCACCTGCGCGACGAGCCCGACTCGCTCTCGCTGCTCCGCGACGACATTCCCCCGCTCGTCGAGACCATCGTGAGCGAGATGCTCCAGAAGGACCCGCTCGACCGTCCGCACGCGATGGGCTCCGTCGCGCGACGCCTGCGCGATCCTGCGATGCGCTCTCGCACCGCGATGCGCAGCTCGCCGCCCGAGGGCGTGCGAATCACCCTCCCGCCGCCTCCGATGCGCCGCCGCCTCGTCGGCTGACGCGCTTCGATCGCGAGGCCCACACGGCCAGCGCTACGAGCGTGAGCGACGCGAGGTCGACGCGCGCGCGACCGGGCGCGCTGCACCCGCAGCCTCCCTGGAGATCGGTGTCGGCGGGGCCCGTGGGCGCCTCGTCGATCGGGCCCGCGTCGCCGAGCGCGGGCGTGTCGTCGACGGGTCCCAGATCGGTCGCCACGTCTTCGACGGCGACGTCTTCGGCGGTCACGTCGGGGATGTTCATCGCGCCCGCGTCGGCGATGTCTGCGACGGCGTCGCCGTTGTTGTTGCCGAGGTCGGCGACCACGTCGACGGGTCGGTCGGTGACCACATCGGCGGGTCGGTCGGTGATCACGTCACGGATGACGTCGGCGGTCACGTCGCGCGGAACGTCGACGGCGACAGGCCGATCGACGCCCGCGTCGGTGACCACAGGGACGATGCCCGCGAGCGCGTTGAGCTCGGTCATCGTGCCGTTGAAGCGGTTCATGTCGACGTTGCCCGAGATGCCCGACACGCGCCCCGAGCTGCTGTACTGCCAGAAGACCCAGTTCTGCCACTGGTTGGCGATGTTGGGGCACGAGGCCGACGTGTACTGCGGGTGCCACAGGGGGCCGCTCGCGAAGCTCGTCGAGGCGAGGTAGTCCTGCCAGTAATACTTGCCCGAGTAGAGGATCGGGACGCGCCCCGTGCCCGCTCGGACGCGGTCGTACCAGACGCGGACCCTGCGCACGTACTCGGCTTGCGAGGGCACGCCGCTCGACGCGGGCTCCTCGACGTCGGCCACCACGGGGAGGTCGCCGGGGCCGAGGCGCCCCACGGCGGCGATCATGCGATCGGCCTGGAGCGCAGGGTCTTGCAGCGGCTTGAACCACTGGTACGCGCCGCGGATGAGCCCCACGCGCCGCGCCTCGCGCCAGTTGCGGTCGAACTGCGAGTCGCGCGTGTTGGCGCCGTAGTAGGCCCGCACGATCGCGAAGCGCTGCCCCGAGGCGCGCACCTGATCCCAGTTGATGGTGCCCTGCCAGAACGACACGTCGATGCCGGGGAGCGTCGGCCCGCGGGCGCACACGACCTGCTCCTGCATGATCTGATCGAACTCGGGGTCGGCCGAGCAGCCCACGACCGAGGCCATCGCCGCGGCGAGCACCAGACGTGTCCTCATGGGCGAGGAGCTTCGCACGCTCACGTGGGGCGCGTGAAGGCGTCGAAGCGAGACTCTCGCGCGAGGGCGTCGAACGTGTAGGCTCGGCCGCGTTGATGAGCCCGAGGCCAGCGTTCGTCGTGCATCACTGCCGCACCGGGGCCGCCGCGCTCAACGTCGTGAGCGCCGCCCTCGACGTCGATCCCCGCACCGCGGAGACCGACGTGCGCTTCGCGAGAGACCCCGAGGAGGTCGTCGCCGCGGTCCGCGGGCTCCGCGCGGAGGGCGTTCACGCGGTGGTGGGGTGGTCGTTCTACTCCACGGATTTCGCTGCGGCCGCGAGGGATCTCGCCGTCGTCGACGCGGCGCTCGGGCGCGACGGGGTCACGCACATCGCGGGGGGCGTCCACGCCACGGCGGAGCCCCTCGACACGCTGCGCGCGGGCTTCGACATGGTGTGCGTGGGCGAGGGCGAGTCGACGATCATCGAGGTGATGCACCGCGTCGCGACGGGCGGAGACCCGCGCTCGCTGCCGGGCATCGCGCACCTCGACGAGGCGGGCGCGCTCGTGACGCACGGCCCGGGGCCGCGGCGTCCCCTCGACGACTTCCCCGGCGTGAACGCGCGCTTTCATCGGTGGAACCCGCTGGAGATCACGCGCGGCTGCGTCTACGCGTGCACGTTCTGTCAGACGCCCTACATGTTCAAGGCGCGCTTTCGTCACCGCAGCGTCGACGACGTGCGAGCCCACGCCGCGGCGATGGCGCGCTCCGAGGCCCGCTACATGCGCTTCGTGACCCCCACGGCGCTCTCGTACGGGAGCGACGACACGACGCCCAACCTCGCCGCGGTCGAGGCCCTCCTCGCGGCCACGAGGGAGTGTCTCGGCCCGCACGCGAAGGTGTATTTCGGGACCTTTCCGTCGGAGTGCAGGCCCGAGCACGTGACGCCCGAGGCGCTCGCGATCTTGAGGCGCTGGTGCGACAACGACAGCATCATCCTCGGCGCGCAGACGGGCTCCGAGCGCCTCCTCGAAGCGACGCGGCGCGGTCACACGGTGGGCGACGTGATCGTGGCCGTCGAGCGATGCGTGGCCGCGGGGCTGCGACCCGACGTCGACTTCATCTACGGCTTTCCCGGTGAGACCGACGAAGACCAGCGCGCCACGGTGGCCCTCGCAGAGCGGCTCGTCGCGATGGGCGCGCGCATCCACAGCCACGCGTTCATGCCGCTCCCGGGCACGACGCTGCGCGACGCCGAGCCCGCGCCCGTGGGCCCGACGCTCGACGCGATGCTCCGCCGCTTCGAAGCGCAGGGCCGGAGCTACGGCCCGTGGCGCAACCA
>JBPOHC010000589.1:0-4607 GCA_052035985.1 Myxococcota bacterium
TGGGCGAGTTCGGGCCTGACGACGTCGGGCTACGCAACGTCCTCGTCGTGGGCCTCGCCGCAGACCCGCACACGCACCTCGGCAACCTCGCCAACGCCTTCGAGATCAGCCCCGAGACGCTGCGACAGGTCGTCGAAAACACCGAGAGCACCCAGCGCCAGTACGCGCTGCGCCAGCGCGCCATTGCGCTCGGCTGGCCCACGGAGAGAGTCATCGGGATCGACTCGGACCTCGGGCAGTCGGCGGCGTCCGCGGCCGATCGCGCAGGCTTCCAGCGCCTCGTCGCCGAGGTCGGGTTGGGGCGCGCGGGCATCGTGCTCGGCCTCGAGGTCTCGCGCCTCGCCCGCAACTCCACCGACTGGCACCGACTGCTCGAGATCTGCGCGATGACCGGGACGCTGCTGCTGGACGAAGACGGCGTCTACGATCCCGCGCACTTCAACGATCGCCTGCTCCTCGGGCTCAAGGGCACCATGAGCGAGGTCGAGCTGCACCTGCTTCGCGCCCGTCTGCGCGGCGGCCTGCTCAACAAAGCGCGCCGCGGTGAGCTTCGGACCACGCTGCCCGTCGGCTTCGTGTACGACCCCGCGGGGAAGGTCGTGCTCGAGCCCGACCAGCAGGTCCAGGACACGCTGCGCCTCTTCTTCGAAACGTTCGCGCGGGTGGGGTCCTGCTTCTCGACGGTGAAGTTCTTCCGGACGAAGAAGCTCCCCTTCCCGCGTCGCGTGCGCACCGGTTCCAACCAGGGGGCGCTGCTCTGGGCGCCGTTGACCTACACCACCGCGCTCTGCGTGCTTCACAACCCACGCTTCGCGGGCGCCTTCGCGTACGGCAAAGCACGCGATCGCGCGGACCTCGACGGCGGTGCAGAGGCCACGTCTTCCAATGGCCGCTGGTTCACCCTTCGGCGCGACGCGCACGCGGGCTACCTCTCCTGGCCTCAGTACGAGCTGAATCAACAGCGGCTTCGGGAGTGCTCGGCGGCCTACACGCGCGACCATCCGCGCAGCCCCGCGCGCGAAGGACCCGCGCTGCTCCAGGGCCTGGTGGTCTGCGGCGTCTGCGGGAGCGCGATGACCATCCGCTACCAGGGCCGGGAGGGGCACAACAACCCGTACTACGTCTGCCAGCGCCGCAGCATCGAGCACGCGGAGAAGTTCTGTCAGTCGGTGCCTGGGCGCACGCTCGATGCGGCACTCGGAGAGCTGCTCCTCGAGACGCTCTCGCCGCTGGCGTTGGAGGCCGCGCTGGGCGTGCAGCGCGAGCTCCAGCAGCGGACCGACGAGGCCGACCGCGTGCGGCGACAACACGTCGAGCGCTGTCGCTACGAGGCCGAGTTGGCGCGCCGCCGCTACGTGCAGGTCGACCCGGACAACCGCCTCGTGGCCGACGCGCTCGAAGTGGAATGGAATGAGAAGTTGCGCGCCCAACAGGCGGCGGAGAAGGAGTACGTCGCCGCGCGCAGCGCCGATCAGGCGACCCTCGCGCAGGCCGACCGCGAGCGTGTGCTCTCGCTCGCGACCCGGTTCGCGCAGGTCTGGGGCGACTCCAAGACGCTCGACCGGGATCGCAAGCGCATGGCCCGTCTGCTGATCGAGGACGTCACGATCGTCAAGCGCGACACGATCACGCTGAAGGTTCGCTTTCGAAGCGGCGCGACCACGACGCTCACGGTGCCGATCCCGCGCACCTACTTCGAGGAACGACGGACCTCCTCGGCGTTGATCGCCGAGGTCGACACGCTTCTCGTCGAGCACACCGACGCGCAGGTGGCGGACATCCTCGCGGCGCGACATCAGCACCCTGGCGGCGGAGGAGACTTCACCGTCGCCCGCGTGGCCTTCATCCGCAAGACCTACGCGCTCAAGAGCCTCCGGGAGAGGCTTCGGCAGGCCGGGATGCTGACGCTCCGCGAGATCGCGACGCGCTACAACGTCACGCCCTCCGCGATCAAACGCTGGCGCAAGAGGGGCCTCGTCGCGGGGCGCGTCGTCAACGACAAGGACGAGTTCCTCTACGCGGATCCGGGAGATGACGATCGAGTCCTTCGAGCGGCGGCCCACGCAGCTCGTATTCGGCCCGTTGCTCCGGGCTCGCGCGGATACTATGTAGGAGGCGCTGTATGACCAGGGGTCTTTGTCCATCCGCAGACGACCGTCTTCGAGGAAGCGCCGCAGCGCACCTCGTTGGTTGTCGTAGTACGTGATCGCCGCGCGCAGCGGACCTCGCGGGTCACACCGATCACGGTGCTGATCGATCCACGCGTCGAGCATTCGTAGCAACGGCTTCGCCTTCTCTGCACGTGCAGCCGTGCGTTCCGCGATCAGCAGCAAGGCGCTCTCGCGACCGACTTCGAAGAGCTTTCCGATCAACGCGAGGGCCTCGGTCGCCCGTGGTGGGTCGGCGCCGAGCGCGTGCCAGAAGTACCTTCGCAGATGGGCCCAGCAGGCGACTTCGACGATCGGCTCCTCGCGAAAGATCACGTCGTAGATCGATGCCGCGTCGGCCAGCAGATAGCCCCGATACCCCGAGAGCCACGTGCGCACCGTCACCCCGTTGTGCTCGGGCGCGTGACGGAAGAGTACGTGACGCTGATCCGCGATGAACACGAAGACGTGGTGCCTCGCGCACGCGCGCTCGCCCTTCACGCGCACTGGCGCAGAGGTGGCGTCCATCGCGATGCAGAAGGCGTTGGACTTCGCGTCTGCGAACATCGCGTCGACGATCGGCGCGAGCAGCGTGAAGGCTTCAGCGAGCCATCCGCACTGCGTCCCGCGCGAGATGCTGAAGCCCTGACGCTCGCTGATCTTCTCCTGACGATGAAGCGGGAGACAGTCCTCGTACTTGGCGACGATGTGTTGCGCGATCACGCTCGTGTCGGCCATCGAGCGCGGCCAGAGACACTCGGGCACGGCTGCGATGCAGACCGTCTGGGCCTCGGGCTCGACGGTCTCCTCAGCGCTTCGTGCGAGGGCGATCGACGCCTCGGGAGAAGGCTCGTTTCGGGCCCACTTGCGACGCACCAGACGGACTCGAAGGAAGGCGCCCGGCCGATACGCAAGGCGCTCGGAGACCTCGGCGCCCATCGGGTGATAGCCCTCGCCGTGCGCCGCGATCACCTCTTCGGGATCGATCACGACGTCCTGCACAGGGAGCTTCGTCATGTCGAGACGACGACGACCTGTCGAGGTACGCGACGCGCGCGGCTTCGACTCTGGAGGCAGCGCGTGAGTCTCGTCACGCGTCTCGTCGTCGCTCGTCTCGTCGTCGGTGCTGGCGGGCACCTCGTCAACCGACGCGAGCACGCGCTCGAAGGCGAGCTGCAACTGGTCCGCAGGAACGCGCTCGGGCTTGTGGGGCGGAGGCGACGCAGAGGCGCCGGCCTTGCTCAGTCGATCGAGGTCGGCGCGCTGAAGGTCGAGCACCTTGAGCACCTCGCGAAGCTGCGCGCGGACCTGCGCGAGCTCGTCGCTCAGGGTCTCGCAGCGCTCGCAAGGGGCTCCCGACACGTCACGATGGATAGTGACGACGAGACGAAAAACAAGGGGAGAACGACGAAGGAATGTGACGAAGATCAGCGCGTCGATCGGCTCGCGCGACGCGCCTCACGGAGCATCCTCGCGTCGACACCTTCGAGCAGCAACGCGAGCTCGCGCGCTCACCGAGACGCGCGTCGCGCCGCTCGGAATGGCCGTCGGAATGCGGTAGGTGCCGCGATCGAGGCGACGATAGAGCAGCGAGTACCCGCGTCCGTCGTGCCAGAGGAGCTTCACGAGCGTGCGCGTCGTGTTGTGAAAGACGAAGAGGGCCTCGCCCCTCGGATCACCGCCGAGCTGCTCTCGCGCGAGGCCCGCGAGTCGATCGAAGGAGAAGTGCATGTTGGTGGGCGTGGTGGCGACGTAGATGATGTCGGGGAGCTTGATCACCGCGCGCGCCTCGCGATCATGCGATCGAGGACGAGCGCGAGCGACGCAGGGTCGATGGCGCCGCGAACACGAAGTGTGTCTCCCGACACGGAGGTGAACTCCCATGCATCGTCACACGTCGGCATGTCGTCGCGTGCGACGTCGACCTGGACGAAGCGCGTTGCGTCTTCGCGAGGCGCCAGTGCGTGTGCGTGGCGGTTGAGTTTCCAGCACCACCAGGTGAGCGTCCCGTGGGCCACGCCGAGACGGGCGGCGAAGTCCCTGGGAGACGTGGTCGTGCGATTCCAGCTCGCGAGGAGCTGGGCCCATTGCGCCGCGCTGCGGCGTGCCGTGTGTGCCATGCGCGAGCGCGTAGCCCGGTGGGGTCAATGGATCACGACGGGGTCCGTCGAACGGGTACACGCGCAGGGCATCCACATCGTGAGCTGCGACGAGAAGACGGGGATCCAGGCGCTGGAGCGGCTGCACCCGACGCTGCCGATGCAGCGCGGCGAGGTGGAGCGCCGCGAGTTCGAGTACGTCCGCCACGGGACGCAGACGTTGATCGCGAGCATGGCGGTGGCCACCGGCGAGCTGGTGGCGCCGAGCGTGGGCCCGACGCGCACGGAGGCGGGCTTCGCGGCGCACGTCGCGGGGGTCGTGGCGACGGCGCCGGACGACGCGTGGATCTTCGTGTGCGAC
>JBPOHC010000618.1:0-2632 GCA_052035985.1 Myxococcota bacterium
AACGGCACGCTGACGCTGGGAGAGAACATCGCGGACAACGGCGGGCTGCGCCTGGCGTGGAGCGCCGCGCGGCTGCCCGAGGACGGCGCTGCGATCGACGGCTTCACCCCGGCTCAGCGCTTCTTCCTCTCGTGGGCGCAGATCCGCTGTCAGAACGTGACGCCCGAGGTCGCGCACCGCCGCGCGCTGAGCGACGAGCACGCGCCGGGGCGCTGGCGGGTCAACGGCGTCGTCTCGAACATGAGCGAGTTCGCGCGCGCGTTCTCGTGCGGCGCCGGATCGCCGATGGTCCGTCCGCAGGTCTGTCGGGTGTGGTGAGGGGGCTCACGCGCGCAGCTTCGGGGCGGCCGAAGAGCGACGCGACTGGACACTTCGACCTCCGCAAGAGCTTCCTCCCGACGATCCCCAACGAGTGACCGGTCGGCGCGATCGCCTCGGGCGAGGCGCGCCCTACGACTCGTAGCGCTAGCGCCCGTCGCCCGCGCTGGCGTCGATGCTCGCGTCGCCCGGCGCGCCCCCGTCCATGCTCTCGTATCCGGCGTCCCCTGTGCGCAAGGGGACGAGCGACGGGCTCGCCCCGATCGCCCGCAGCCCCTGGTGCGCGTGGTCGATGGACAGGAAGAGGACGCGCGCCGCCTCGCCCGGCGCGTGGAAGCCCGACGAGTTCTCGGCCTCGACGAAGTCCAACAAGAACTGCGCGCGCATCTGCTCGCGCCGCGGGCCCTCGCGCTGCGCGTCCGTGGCGCCCGCCGCGCGCGCGGCGCCGATGCCGTGGATGAGCTCGACGAGCACGTCCATGGCGCGGTCTCGCATGGTGTGGGTGCGCGTCTGGATCGCCTCGGCGCGGTCGCGGAGCTCGCCCTCGCTCACGCGGTGGCAGGTCTGGCAGGAGTTCGCGATGTTGAGCAGCGGGCTGCGGACGTGGTGGTCGGTGACCTTGAGCCCCCCTTCGCGGCGGTAGGGCATGTGGCAGTCCGCGCAGGCCACGCCCGCGCGAGCGTGGATGCCCTGGTTGTACATCTCGAACTCGGGGTGCTGCGCCTTCAGCACGCGCGCGCCGGACTCGCTGTGGGTGAAGTCCCGGTGCCCGTCGCGCTCGTAGTACGCGAGGATGTCGTCCGCGCGCAGCCCGTTGGACCAGGGGTAGGTGAGGCGCTTGTCGGCCCCGCGGAAGTAGTACTCGACGTGGCACTGACCGCAGACGTACGAGCGCATCTCCTGGTGGGTGGCGTCGCGGTTGGGGTCGAAGTTCGGGCGGCCGCGGGCGGCCATGTAGCTGCGGATTCCCTCGATGAAGGCGGGGCGGGTGACGCGCAGGGCCATCGTCGCGGGGTCGTGACAGTCGATGCACGCGACGGGGTGCTGCACGTTGGCGCGCGCCTCGGCGTAGGACATGTGGTTGAGCGCCTCGAAGCCGCGGGTGATGTCCCCGTTGCCGAGCCTCCGGTACGCGGTCCACGCCGAGGCGTGGCAGTGGATGCACGTGCCCGGCTGACGGACCACCTGCTGTCGCTGCGTGTGCTCCTGGTCGGTGAGCATGTACGCGTGGCCGCGCTCGTCGCGGAAGTCCACGGCGAACGCGTAGCCCGCCCACATCGTGCGGAGGTCGGGGTCCTCGGCGAGCCTGTCCTGCGCGACGGTCTCGCGCGGGTCGCGGGACGTCGGCGTGCGGCGCATCGCCTCGCTGCCGCCCCAGCGCGTGCGCTGCATGTCGACGGTGCGACGATACCCGTCGTACTGCAGGGGAAAGTTGCGCCCCCAGACGGCCGGGTCGTCCGTGGTCTCGTTGAGCTCGACCACGCGGAAGAAGGGGTTGCGCGCCTCGGTCTTCTTCTCGAAGACGTTGACGAGGAGGCCCACGAGCCCGGCGGTTCCGAGGGCGGCGACCGCGGCGACGAGCGCCATGCGGCGCGCCCCCGAGGTCTTGGTGGGCGCAGTGACCTTGGCTTCGGTCGAGTCGTTGTCGCTCATGACGGTGGAGCCCGTGAATCGAGTCAGTGAAGGTGCCCGACGCTTCGGTGGCACCGGATGCAGGAGACCTGCTCGTCGCTGCGGCGGACCTGGCCCCGTGCGTGCGTCTCGATCGCGTCGACGATCGCGCCGTGGCAGTAGCGGCACGCGCCCTCGGTCACGGACTGGTTGAGCGCCGTGCTGCGAATGGGCTCGTGAAAGCGCCCGGTCGTGAACGCCCACGAGTGGTTGAACCCGTTGATGGCCTTGATCGCGAGCTTCGGGATGATCGAGTGCGGCGCGTGGCAGTCGTTGCACGTCGCGACGGCGTGGTGGCTGCCCCGCTGCCAGCCCTCGAACTGCTCGCGCATCACGTGGCAGTTCGCGCACGCGCTCGGGTCGTTGGTGAGGTACGCCCCGCCCTTCGCGTAGACGAAGGTGTACCCGCCGAGGCCGACGAAGGCGCCCGCGAGCAGCGCCGCGGCGAGCGCGATGCGACCGCGCAGGGGCGAGGTCCGTTCGTTGGAGGGCGCCGCCTTCTCGTCCGACATTCGACGCCAATAGAGCCCAAAGCATTCGGTGAGCGCAAGCCGAAGGCACGCCATCCGTCCCTCGAGCGGGGCGCTCCCTCCCCGACGGTGTCGTACCGTCGCGCCCATGACGCCGACGATCACCCGGCTGG
>JBPOHC010000481.1:0-2251 GCA_052035985.1 Myxococcota bacterium
CTCGGCTTCGATGAGGTTCGCGAGCGCCTCGAACGCGTCGCGGAACTTCTGCATCGCGGCCTTCTGCGCGTCGGTCGGCGTGTGGAACTGCCACGGGTTCGCCTGCTTCATCGCGCGCCTCCGCGCGCAGGGCGCATCGGCCGCGTCGCGACGGGGCGACGCATCGGCGTGGGGCGGACGAGGACAGTAGCCTCGTCGCTCGGATCGTAGAGGGGTGCCGCGGGCTGCGGCGGGGTGGGGTGGCTCATGCGCGCAGCGTACACCAGCGGCGCGAGCGAGGCACGAAAGGCGGCGGGGGTCAGACGTCGCGCGACTGCGTTGTGACGCGCTCACGGATCATGCGAAAGCCGGTGACGCGGAACGGGGCGACGTCGACGTCACCGTTGTCGAAGCGCGTCCCCATCGCAGAGAATACGAGCGCACGGCGCTTGATCTCGTCAAGCACGTCGGCGGCTGGTTCGCGCGCGAGGGGGATGCGCACGCTCATGTACGCAGAGCACTTGAACAGACGCTTCGCGGTCACGCGGTACGGTTCGCCGCCGCGAGGCCCCTGCGACCACCCCGGCGTCGGGTAGATGGTGACGGGCGTGCGCGTGATGCCGTCGTCGCCGGGGTCCCACACGACCGACGACACGAGGTCTCCGAGGTCGGGGCCGTCGTACGCGTCAGCGATCATGTCTGCGGTGTCCGATGAGAACTCGCACTTGACGCCCGTGCACGCGGCGAGCATCTCCTGTTCGATGTTCCCTGCGTACGCGTCGGTGTCGATCACGAGCGAGAGGCCGTGCCACTCGCCGTCCGTCGTCGTGGCGTTGTCCCAGTCACTCATGCCCACCACTACGCACCACGGCGCGCGGTGTTACACGGTGGCGTCGTCGAGGAGGTCGCGGACGAGCGACGCGAGGGCGGCGCGAATTGCGGCGACGTCAGACGGAACGTTTCCCTTGGGCATGGCGGCAAACTATCTTCGTCTGCGGCTGCCGTAAATGCCCCTGTGAGCAAGGGCCGTAGATAGTTCCTGGCGATCCACGCAACGACAGGCACGCACACCGCGTCACCGAATCCGAACAACACAGAACTGTCGCGCGCCGCCTTGATCTTGAACGCCGGAGCGCCCTGGAGACGAGCGTACTCACGCGGCGTCATCCAGCGCACACGCACATCACCCCCTCCCGCCTCAACGATTGCCTGCTTACTGGACCCGCCGCGAGCCGTGCGGAGGCAGCCGCTCACGGAGTCTGGGCGGATCTCCCACACAGGGCTACCGCGCCTCGTCCTACGGTATGCCGTGGCCCACGTCGGTTTAGCCTGCCGCTTCATGCCGCTCAACCGCGCCGCCTGGATCGAGGACAGCGAGTCTACGAATGCCTCCCGGCGCTCATCGGTCCACCACCGCTCATCGTCGAGCGACAGATGCTCGACCATGCTGGCTAGGGTCTTTTTGCTGGTCGGCGGCGGCGGTAGCGGGTGAGCGTGAACACGGAGGCTAGGGTGCGACGCGAGGAACCCTGCGAGGCGAGGCGTTCTAAGTCGCGAAGACACCGCGAATCTAGGGGCGGGACCACCGTCCACAGACCCCACGATGAACAGTCGCGGGCGGCTTTGCGGCAGGAACCACCGCGCGTCCATCGCGAACACGTCGCACGAGTAGCCTAGGTCGTTCAGTTTTGCGAGGACGGCCCGCATGTCCTCGCCGCCGCGCGAAGACGCGAACCCGGCGACGTTCTCCAGCAGCACGGCCCGCGGGCGGCGAGATCCCATCTCCTCCAACACCCGCGCAAACTCCCAGAACATCCCAGAGTGCTCGCCCGCCAGCCCCGCGCGCATCCCGGCCAGCGACAGGTCGGTGCATGGAAAGGATGCGGTCGCGATGTCTACGTCGGGGATCGCGTCGCCGTGGACGTTGCGCACGTCATCGAGCACGAAGTGCTCCGTGCCAAAGTTGGCGACGTAGAGGTCACGTTTCGCGGGCTCGATGTCGTTCGCGAAAACGACGTCGAAGCACTCCCCTTCAAGCGCGAGCCGAACCAGCCCGATCCCCGCGAAGAACTCAGCGACTCGGAAGCGACGCGCGTTCATGTCCATCGCGGATACTCTCACTGGATTCGCCGGAAGTCCGCCACTACCGTCTCGCGCAGACGCTTGATCTCATCGGCGCGGAGCGCCACCACATCACCGTCTTCGGTCTCAGCCACGAGCCACCTCCATTGTGCGGGCGGTCATGCGCCCATCGCTTCGACCGAACACCGGC
>JBPOHC010000112.1:0-3173 GCA_052035985.1 Myxococcota bacterium
GAATGCGCGCGATGACGTCGCGATCCTTGATGACGGCGATGAACTTCATCCGCCCCTCGCATCGCGGGCACGCGAGCACGTTCCACCCCCACACCCGGTGCATCAGCGTCGCCCGATCGATGCGCCCCGCGGTGCGCCGCGCGCTACAAGCGACTTCACGCGGCTCCGCCAGCGCCACGTCGGCGAGCGCACCATGCTTCGACGTCGCGATCGCTGCCGACCGCGCCGCGCCCACCTCGCAGCCCCGCGCAGCGCTCGACACGCCGGGCACGACGACCGCCCGCCACGGGGAGTTGGGCGCGAACACGCCGTGGTAGCGCACCAGCGGAAACCGCGGCGGCGGAACCAGCGCGGCCAGACGCGCCATGAACTCCATGGGCTCCATGATCCGATGCGTCTCGCCGCGCCCACCGGAGACCTTCAATCGCCACGCGATGCGTCCGTCTGCGAGCTCGCT
The DNA here is from genome assembly GCA_052035985.1 of Myxococcota bacterium. Lineage (GTDB taxonomy): Bacteria > Myxococcota_A > Polyangia > Polyangiales > CAISKJ01. The sequence goes on from JBPOHC010000112.1 coordinate 458, forward strand.
CACCCGCTCGCCCACCACCATCGGCCGCGCCACGTAGCGCAGCAGTCGCTCGCGGCCCTCGAGGTCACGCGCGCCGAGCACCACGCTCGCGTGGAGGTTGAAGCCCTCGACGTCGCCCGCCTGAGCCTTCGGAGGCCGTCGCCCGAAGCGCGTCTCGTCGACGTCGGCCGTCGCGTCGCCGGTCCCCGCGTCGCGCACCTCGCCGTAGACACCCCGCGAGAGCGCCGCCCGCCGACACGCCGCCAGCGCGTCGTCCTCGCCCTCACCGAGCGCATCGCCCGCTCCCGCGATGCCCTTCGCAACCCGCAGCGCGACGCGACGGATCACCGCCACGAGGTCGCTCTGCGTCGGCGCACGTGTCGCGACGAACGTCGGCGTCGCTCCGTCGGTCGCGCAGCGCCACACGCCGTCGGCGGCGACGACGTGCAGGTGGACGTTGAGGTTGAGCGATCCCCCTCCGCGGTGAACGAAGGTGATCGCGCCCACCTCGACCCGTGCCACGTCGGAGCGCGCGACGCCGCTCACGTCGCGATACCAGCGGCGAAGCTCTTCGAAGAACACGCGCGACGCCAACGTGAGCGCCGCGGGATCCGCCGCGAGCATCACGCGCAGTTCGAATGGAACGCTCAACACCCACTGGCGCACCGGCACCGCGGGCAACACGCGATCGACGACCTTCGCGGCCGTCTCGCACATACGCCGCCCGCCGCACGACGGACACGCGCCGCGTCGCTTGCACGAGAAGGCCACGAACATGTCGTGGCCGCAGTCCGCGCAGCGCGCCCGCGCGAAGCCGTGCGCGAGCACACCGCAGCGGAGGTACGCGCGAAACTCCTCGACGACGTAGCGAGGGAGCACCTTGCCTGAGCGCTCACTCGCGAAGGCCACGAAGGTCTCGAGATGCTTCGCCACGAGCCCGTGCAGCGACGTCTGCGTCGGGTCATGGCGCGCAAAGACACGTCTCGGCGCGGCGGCGATGGTCCCCATCCGAGGCAGCGCCAGAGCGAACGCGATGCCACGACGTCGGACGACGGGAATCGCTGTGATTCACGCGCTCAATCCTCCGCGCAGGTGGCGACCCGCCACCCCCTCGCCACCCCATCCGCCACCCTTTCCGCCACCCCCTCTCAACGCATCCATCGATTTCCAAGGCCCTTCGCGCGACGGCACGCGGCGCGCACTCCAGCGCCCTCATGGAGACGCCGTACGACACGCTGGCGAAGGACGTCCTCGAGCTGCTGTTGAGCGACGTGGGACGCGTCGACACGGAGAGCGAGTCGCCGCCGCTACGATCGCAGCGCGCCGATCTGCTCTTCGATCCCAGTGAAGCCCACGCCTCGAAGCGCGGCGAGCTCGGCACGCTCGGTCGCATGACGGCGGAGACCTGTCTGCTCGAAGCGTTTCACGAGTCCCCTTCGCTCGACGACGTGATCGAGTGCATGCGAAAGCTGCTCAACCATCGACGCGCGCGGAAGCTCCGTCACCCGAAGGCCGCAGCGCGGACGTGGCTCCTGTGCGGCGGACGGCCCGACGCGGCCATGGCGAAGCTCCACGCGACGCCGATGCTCGACTGGCCCACGGGCTTCTACGACCTTGGCGACGCGCTCCCGTTGGTGTTCGTCGTGCTCTCGGAGCTTCCCGACGACGATGACACGCTCCCGCTCCGCGTCATGGGCGCAGGAACGTCACTGCGTCGCGCGTTGCGTCGGCTGCGTCAGCGATACAGTGCGCTGCCCAAAGGCCCCGCCCTCTTCGCCACGGTGGTAAATGTCTTTCTCGCCGCTCGAAAGCGCGGCGCCGATCTCTCGGAGGCGCTCATGGTCGATCTCACCGAAGCCTACGAATACATGCGAACCGAGCGTGAGGCGGGGCTCCAACAGGGACGCCTCGAAGGCACCCTGGCGCCGCTCGCGCACCTCTGCGAACGCAAGCTCGCGCGAGCCCTCACGGAGACCGAGCGCGACGGGCTCCAGCGGCGCGTCGAACGCGACGGCGCGAATCCCGCGAGCGATGCGGTGCTCGACCTCGGCCCCGTCGAGCTCGCCGCGTGGCTCCGCGACGAGTGAGCCGCGTCGCTCGAACGACGGGCGTGCAACACGTCTGGCGGCGCTTCTGTGGCAATGACGAGACCGCCGCTCACAGGGCCGAGCGTACGCGCACCGCCTCACGCACCCGCTCGTCCCACGCGGCGTCTTCGGGAGCAACGAGCAACGCAGCCCCGCCAAAGCGCGTCGCCTCCTCGACCACTGCCACGGAGTCGTCGACCAGCAGCTCGATGCCAAACGCCCTTGCGTGCTTGAGGCGCCGCACGCCGAGCCTCCGCACCATCGCCTCGTGGCGGTCGAGGTTGACCACGCCGCCGAGTCGCACGCCGTAGGCCGCGAAGAGCACATGCACCGCCGCGACGGACCGCGCCGACGACGTGTACACCCACACCGCGTGCCCCTCGCCACGTAGCTCGCGAAGGAGCGTCGATGCGCCGACGCGCAGCGACTCGGTCGCGAACGCGCGCAGGGGCCACACGCCCGCGGGCGGCTCCGTCGCGAAGCGGCTTCCTGTGGGGATCAGCGTGTCGTCGAGGTCGAACGCGATACGCACCGCGAGGGGAACAACCACCCCGGCGATCGCCCATTCCAGCGCTCGTCTTCGTTCCTCACGCTTCGCGTCCGCGCATCCGCACGTCGGACCTCTGCATCCGCGCGTCGGACCTCTGCAT
>JBPOHC010001025.1:0-9970 GCA_052035985.1 Myxococcota bacterium
CCGTGTTCGACGCGAGGTTCGTCGCCCCCGACTCATCGTCGGGGAGCTTGCGGATACCCACATCCCCGCGCACGAAGGCAGGGGCGACAACAAGGAGATCCACGGGGAGCGCGAGGCTCCGCAGCCAGGCCAGCGCCCGCTCGAAGAGATCGGGCTCCGATGCTGCGGCCACCCGCGCCTCGAACTCGCGCTCGCTGGCGGCGAAGTCTTCTGCGAGCGAAAGAGTGACGGCGAGACGACGCTCTCGTCGACGGTCTCCGTCGAGGCGTACGAGGTCGGGATCCACGAGGTTCTTTTTCATCACGCCTCCTCGACTTCGCCGAGCAGCAACTTTCGAAAGGCCGCACGAATGCCTGCGAGCGCCGTCAGGTCCGTCCGAACACGCTTCGATTCGAGCCGCGATTGAAGCTCGGACTGCATGTCGACCAGATCCACGAATCCCACGGGCTCCGTGACCTCGGAGGCGCCTTCCTCCACCGGTCGAGGAGGGGGGAAGGGGACGAAGTCCGGGATCGACCGGAGGCGGTCATGCTCGGAGACATTCTCGGCGCGTTCGATGAAGCAGGTCGTCGAGAGGGTTCCGGCATTTCGATACAGACTTCCGAGGTCGCAGTTTGCGATGACCATCCGTTCGACGCCGTTCGCGTAGCGAACGATCGTGCCGGGCGGGAGGGGATCATTGATCGGAGCGAACACACCATCGAGGTGGCGCTCGATTGCCGCGCGCACGTTCTTGATCGAGGTCTCGCTCAAGCGGTTCATGGGGAACAGCAGGTCTCTCGCCGCTGTGTCGCGATAGAGCTCGATATCAATCGAGTGCAGTTTCGAGACGAGGCCGAAGGTCTTGAGCTCGGGGAGGGGGACGGCCCACCCCGGCAACGCTTCCGATCGGATCGCGTCGACATTGCTTGAAAGTGGGCAGACCCAGGCCCATCCCTGATTCAGAACGTTCTCATTTGAAACGATGAGGAAGGGACGCGGTCGAAAGGCTTTTGAAAGATCCGTCTCGCTCGGATCTACCTTGACCGACGTTCCCTCGTCGCGAGGGCGGGAGCTGCCCTGGATCTGGATGCGGAGGGTCGAAGGGTCCGCATACCACGCCTCCCCTGGGACTGGTCCGGTGGTCGGTTCTCTCCGTCCATAGCGTTTCAACTGGTCCTCGAACCAGCTGCGTTTCAACACATCAAAAAGAGCCCGGGCCATGGTCTGGCTCGGGCTCAGAGGTTTCGTTTCCCCCTGTGTGGTCACCTGTCGCGCTCGTTCTTCCTGTCCGTCGGGTCAGTCCTGCGTGCGAACTCCGCTTCGGAGGCGGCGTACTCGCCTGCGAGGGAGCGGATGACCGCAAGGCGACGTTCGCGGCGCCGCAGGCCGTCTGCGCGAACGCGTTCGATGTGGAGGAGGTCGGCGGCGGTCGGATTCGTGGACGTAATCGTCATGTTCCTGGCTCCTGGGAGGAGCGACGCCGCTTCGCCACGATGGCGACGCAAGCGTCGCCAGTAGCGGGGCCGGAGGATACATGAGGGGCGATCTGAAGGATCTCAGAACGAATCGTTCTGGAATCCTCGCACAAACAAGGAAAGTTGTCAAGCCGCGCGGCGCTCGTTTCCCGCCTCGCTCGCTCTTGACAGGCGCGTTTCGCGACGCAGCTTGCGACCCGACCAGCCGAACTCTGCGCTCCCCACGATAGTGCCGTCGACCACGCGTCGCGTTCCGTCCTTTCTGTATGTCAAGGCGGCGGCAATCCCAGGGTGAGCCCTTCTCGCTCGCGCACGTCCTCCGTGTGCTCGCGGTGGGGTTCGGTGTCTTCAACGGCTGCAACAACGGCTCGGACCCCTCGCGGTGGTCGGGCGCGTCGGCCTTCGAGAGCGTCTGCGCGAGCGCGGGGATCTGCGACGAGGCTCCGGCCCCGCCGGAGATCATTGACGTCGTCTGCGACGCGAGCCTCGGGTCGGGCTGCAACCGCGAGAACGTTCGTGCGGCGATCGACGCGGTCGCGCGCTTCGCGGGGACGCGTTCGGGCTCGCGCATCCGGCTCTGGGCGATGGGGCCCACGGTCGCCGAGACCCACGTCACGGGTGAGCTCGTCGCTCCCGCGCTTGCGGCTCGCACGCGGACTCGTCGGGCGCAGCTCGACCGCTTCGTGTCGCACGCGCAGTCGGTCCTCACGCTCGAACTCGAACCGGCCTTCGCGCGCGTCGGCGTCCATCGTTCGCCCCTCGTCGAGAGCCTCATGAAGGTGGCGCTCGCCGACGGATACGGACTTCCTCGCCGCATCGTCCTCGTGTCGCACGCGCGGGAATTCTCATCGGTGCGCGACTTCGCCTGCGGGAAGCTGCCCTCGGAGAGCGACTTCGCGCGTGTGCTCCGCCGCCGTGGGCTGCTCGAGCCCGGCTCCCTCGCACACATCCAGGTCGTGTTCGCGTTCGTGACCTCCTCCGCGGTCGGGGCGCTCCGCTGCGCCGTCCGCATGGATCGAGAGGTGCGCGTGCGTGAACTCTGGCGCGCGGCACTCACTCGCGCGGGGGCAAGCGAAGTGCGCTTCGACTCGGGTGTGCCCGTGCTCGTCGGGGATCGCCCGACCTCTTCTCCCACGACCCCCACCAACAACCGGAGGAACACGCCGTGATCCAGACCCTCAAGAACCTCATCGCTGCGCGTCGAGCCGAAGCGGACGCACGCCTCGGTATCGACTCGACCGATCTCACGCTCCGCGAGGAGCTCGGCAAGAAGCCCGAGTGGGACCCGGTCGAGAACGCCGAGCACGCGCAGATCGCGGAGACTCTCGGAGATCGTGCCGAGCTCGAAGAGCTCCGTGGAGATCGTCGCCGGCTCGAAGACGAGCTCGCGCGGCATCCGTCGCGTACGGGACTCCTCGCGCTCCTCGCCCTCACGGCCGTGATCGAAGCCTTCGGCGGCGTGCTCATCATGAAGAGTCTCGGGCGTCCGAACCCCGAGCGCACCTTCCTCGGCATCGCCCTCGCGCTCGGCACGTTGGGCTTCACGGCATTCGTGTCGAAGACCACGACGGAGACCGCGCGCAACGCGGATGCGCCGCCCAGGCGCGCACTCGGCTCTGTCACTCTCCTCGTCTGCTACGCGGTCTTCGTGCTCGCCGTGGCGGCGTCGCGCGTCGAGCTGCCCGAGGGCGAAGAAGGAATCGATCTCCTCACGTACGCCGAGGCCGTCCTCATGCTCGCGACGACGGTCCTCCCGGCCTTCACGGCCGAGTGGATCTTCCGCAAGCGTGAGCCCGCCGTCCGTGCCGCCCGCGCCCTCCGCAACGTGCTCGACCGCATCAAGCGCCTCGACACGAAGCGCACGGAGGCGACGAGGTTCGTCCGCGATCTCGCGCGCGGCCGCGAGCGCTTCGAGCAGGTAGAGGCCCGCCGCCGCGCGGCCCTCGAGATCGCTCACCGCCGCGCCTCCGCGCGTCTGGGCGAGGCCGACACTTCGATTCCCGCGCCCTCGAAGGTGGGCGCTCGATGACGGCGAGGACGTCCCTCGCTGCGACCCCCACGACACAAACCACAGGAGGAACCAACACCATGGACTCGGACTTCATTCTCTCGACCCCGAAGGCCAGCAAGGCAGAGCGCGAGATGCTCAAAATCCTCCAGGGCGGCGCCGGCCGCGGCGCGGAGAAGAACCTCGCCGCCATCGAGCGCTTCAACCGTCGCTCGACCCGGTACCGCATCTGCCCCACCTACGCAGACCCCGGTCCCGGTCGCACCGACGAGCTCCTCGCGAAGGCCGAGACGCTCGGGGTCGAAGCCTTCGGCGTCGAGGCACGCGTCGAAGAGGCCGCACGAGAACTCGCTGCCGAGGACCGGACCCCGATCGTCCTCCAGATCGATCGCGCGGCGGACATCGCGCGCACGCTCGCCGCGACGAGGGACGCCTCGCGGATCGTGTTCGTGTACCTCCTCGTGAAGCGCGCGACGGGAGAGCTCGCCGCGCTTCGCTTCTATCTCCGCCCCGAGCGGGTCGAGGAGCGCGCCCTCGCCGAGCGCTTCTTCGAGCGCCTCGGCGGGATCACCGTGCCGGGCGGCTCGGCGGTGCTCCTCGGCGAGGGTGCCGACGCGGAGGATCTCGCACGCGAGCCGCTCTTCCGCGCGTGGTTCGCCGAGCACCTCACGAAGAACCTCCCCAAGGCCGTCGCAGGGCTCGAACCCGAGTGCGCGCCCTTCGAGATGACCTCGAACGGTCGCACCACCGAGACGCTCCATCTCGTCGAGCGCGACGTCTTCGCCGATCCGATCGAGCTCGCGGCGACGGTGATGCGAAAGCCCTCCTCGCCGATCCAGAAGGGCCGGGACTTCGCGCTCGGCGAGTTCACGCCCGAGGGCGTGCGCTTCTCGACCGTGCGCATTCGGAAGACGGACGGCGAGCTCTCCATCCGAGGGACGGCGCTCCCGGACGCGGCGACGACCGAGCGCGCCCGCGCGCTCCTCGGGGATGCGACGCAGGACTCCTCCGCGCGCGCCGACGGCGGCTCGCTTCGAGGTGTCGATCTCAGTCACGCCGACCCCGATGTCGCCGCAGCAGCGGTCGCCCTCGCGCAGGTCCTCGCGGGCGCCTCCGCGAGCACGCTCACGACGACCAACCCGGTGCAGACGACCGATTGATCGAGCGCCCGACAGCGCCATCCCCACGAGGACCACGATGAGAACCGCGTTCGACCTCCTCACGACCGCCGCATTCCTCTGCCTCATTTGCGCAGGGTTCACCTCACTCGTGGGGGCGACGGGGCTCCGGGCGTTCTTCGCGAAGGCGTTCGCCGGCATGCTCCTCCTCGCCTTCGTCGGCCTGCCGGTCCTCTCGATGCTCGTGCGTGAGTGCCGCGAGGCCACGGGAGAGATCGCGCTCCCGAAGCGTCCGTCGCTCGAACTGCCCTCGGGGCTCTGGCCCGCCATCGTCATCGGTCACATCGTCACGGCGCTCCTCGTGATCCGACGGTACGTCGGCGTCGAAGCGCGCCGACGCGACGAGACCGAGCGGGATCGCGCGCGGACGCGTGAGCGCGTGCGTCTGCCGCCCTCGGGCGAGGAGCGCGGAGCGTGACGCTCGTCCCTGCGTGGCTCGTGGGTCTCGCGGGCGGGAGCGCGAAGCGCAACGTCGCGCTCGCTCGCGAGGCCCGCACGCGTGAGGTCGACGCGCTCCACGCGCACCTCCACGCGGACGAGACCCGCTTCGAGGAGACGATGCGGGGGCGCGCGCCGGGCGAGACGATCGAGCTCGGACAGACGACGGACGGGCAGCCATACCGCGTCCCGCTGGGCTTCTTCGAGGGCTCCTCGGCCTGGCTCACGGCATCGACGGGAGCGGGCAAGACCAGGCTCGCCGCGCACCTTGTCATGGAGCTCGTTCGTGCGTCGCTCCGCGGCGTGCCGGTCTCCGTGATCTGCCTCGACATGAAGGGCGGCGAGGACTCGCTCTCGGATCTCACGCTTCGCGCGCTCGCGTCCATGATGGCGCGGGGCGCCGCGCTCCGTGACCGGCTCCTCGCGCGGCTCCTCACCATCGGCTTCTTCGCGAACCCCTTCCTCGTACCGTGGCAGATCCTGCGGTCGGACAGCGCGGTCGACCCGCTCACACAGGCCGCCGGGCTCGCCGAGATCCTCGACGCGATCATCGGACGCGGCCTCGGTGCGCGACAGGAGTCGAGCCTCGCGCTCCTCCTCGCCGCGGGGATCGACGCAGAGAAGAACCTGATCGAGGTCCGCCACACGCTCGACGATCGCGGAAGGCTCGCCGAGCTCTTCGCGCGGAGTCGACTGCCCGAGGTGCGTCGCTTCGCGCCCAGGATCGCGCGTGAGTCGCAGAGCTCGCTCGATGGCCTGGGCGCCCGGGTCGATCTCCTCACGCGCTCGGCCTCCGCCAAGGCGCTCCTCGCGGGGACGAGCTCGATCGATCTCCACGCGTGCTTCGAATCCGGCGCCATCACCGTGGTCGACGTCGGCGGCGCGCCCATCGGCGCGGAGGGACCGGCCCAGGCGCTCGGAGCCATCACGCTCGCGTACCTCACGCACGCCATCTTCGACAGTCGTCGCCGCGTGCGGGGCTTCACTGTGATCGTGACCGACGAGATCCAGTCCGCGGCGCTCTCCGCCTCGAACGTCCACTGCCTCGATCGGATCCTCACACTTGGCCGGAGCTTCGGTGCGTCACTGGTCTCGTGCCATCAGTCCGCGGCGCAGTTGCCCTCGGAGATCCGCACGATTCTCTCGACGAACATCGCGATGCGCGTGCTCGGAACAAGTGGCGCCGATGACGCGCGCATCTCGGCCGAGTACCTCCCTCGAACGGGCCGCGTGCAGAAGCCTCGGCTGCCGGGAATGCCTCCGCCCGAGCGCGTGGAGTTCCTCTCTGCGACGGAAGAGGAGCGCGTGCGCGTGCAGGAGCTCGGACGCCTCCCGCGCCAGCACTTCCTCGTCGCGGATCGTCGCGAGTCCTTCCAGCCGCGCGTCGTGGTCGCGCCGCGCTTCGTGCCGCCCGCCTGGAGCACGATCGATCCCGCGCTTCGTACTGCGGTGCTTCGGGGCCGCGCGGGCGTCCCGCGTGAGGAGCTCGTGCGCAACGTCCGCGCGCTCGAGGAACGCCTCCTCGACGAGCGTGAGCGGGGCGCTTCGACGCCCGACGACGCTGTCGACGACGGTGCCGTTACGGCGCCCCGACGCCGCCCTCGCGCTGGCTCGACGAAGCGTTCGAGCGCCCGTGATCTGCCGGAGTTTCCTGACGTCATGAGCCCGCGAGGGGATCGCCCTCGCCGAGGAGGATTGCCGTGATGCGCATCGCCTGGAGGATCTCGACCGTCCTCGTCCCGCTCGCTCTGTATCTCGCGTTCGGCTGGGTGGTCGGGCTCGTCGTGCTCGACGTGTGGCTCTTCCTCCAGCTCCGCGACTACCTGCGTCTCAGGCGTGCCCTTCGGCCTACGTTGCGGTGCCCTCGCGGACACGAGGTCGCGCAGTACGGCGTGCATCGTTGCAGCGTCTGTGGGGCAGTCTCGGAGGGATGGCTCTGGCAGTGCGTGTGTGGTGCTTTCGCGGGTCACACCCGGTGTCAGGAGTGCGGGCTGACCGTCTGGAACCCGCTCGTGAGGTCGTGACGATGGGGGACGTGCGACGCAGCCGCGACGAGCGGCCGAGGGCCGGGAAGTACCGCGTGACCGAGCGCGACCTCGACATCCTTCGCGCGGTCGGGCGCATGAAGGTCGCGACGACCGAGCAGCTCCGGCGGCTCTTCTTCGCGGACCCCTCGACGGCCTCGCGCAGGCTCTCGAAGCTCGCGGCCATGCGGCTCCTCACCGCGACCGTCGCGGATCTCAATCGCCCGAACCTCTACGTTCTGAGCGAGGTCGGCCGCGACCTCCTCGTCGACGCGGGCATCGACGCGGAGGACCTCCACGTCGCGCGCCCCGTCCCTCGCATCGACCCGCACCTCATGGCGCTGAACGACCTGCGCCTTGCCCTTACGCTCGCCTCACGCGCACGCAACGGCGTCGAGGTCACGCGCTTCGTGGCCGACCACGACCTGCGCCGTGTCGACGGCACGAGCCCGTACATCCCCGACGCGCTCGTCGTGATCGAGGAGGAGGGGGCCGAGGCCGTGAAGCTCGTCGTCGAGGTCGACCTCGGGGGAGAGCGCGTGGTGCAGTTCGCGCCGAAGATCGAGACCACCGTTGCACTGGCTCGCGCGGGCCGCGCCGTCTGGGGTCTCGCCTCGCCCTGGCGCCCCGTTCTCCTTGTGCCCACGGCATCGCGGCTCCGCACGCTCGCGGGTGCGCTCGTACGCGGAGGCGCTGGTGAGCTCTGGATCGCAGGGCTCCTCGACAAGGTGCTCACCGATCCCTTCGGTCCCGTCTTCGCGACGGCGGCCATGATCGAGAAGACGCCCGCGGGGACGCCGCTCAGCTTCCCCGGCCGACTGGTGCGGCCCGCTGCGACGTGACCTTGCCTCCTGCCGTTACGAGTGCCCTTCTGGCAAGGGCAGGAGGGTCTGCGGTTCGCCCTGGAATTCCAGATGGTTTCGAGAAGCGTCTCCCTCGCGAATGCGAGGTCTTTTCCCTCTGGTCTCGCGTGCGTTCGACCCCCTCCTGAACCTCAACGCCACGCCGCCGGAGATCACACCATGACGATCGCCTCGAACGAGTCCGAGCCGAACGCTTCGAAGGGAGCTGCACCTCGCTTCGTCCTCCTCCACGAGGAGGCTCGGGTGCGTGGCTTCCGCAACGCCCTCGCGTTCAAGCGTTGGTGTCGCCGACACGCGGTGCCCATCCGCGTCGATGGCCGCAAGCTCTGGGTCGCTTCCGTGGACGTTGATCGCGCCGTCGCGCTCGTGCCCGCGCAGGCCAGCGCGCCCACGCGCGGCAACGCCGACCCCGCCGTCGCAGACGCGGTCGCAGCGCTCATGCAGACGCCCGCGAGGAGACGCGCTTCGCGGGCGTCGTCGTCCGCCTCGCCCTGACGCTCGAAACTCGCCCGAAGGACGCCTCTCGCCTCGCTTGCCGAGGGCGACACGCGCCGCATGATGCGTGCGCCATTTCGAAGGAGACCCCCTCTCATGGCCCGACCCCGTACCGGAAGCGCTTACGAAAAAGACGGCGTGATCATGATCGCCGTCTCGCTCAACCCCGAGGCCGACGGAAAACCTCGCCGCTGGATCGCCCGCTGTCCGCCAAGGAACGATGGGATCACGGTCGATCTCATCCACGCCAAGGCCGTCGCCGCAGACCTGCAGCGTCGCTATGACGCCGGGCTCTGGAACCCGTTGGCCCAGGCCCGGACCACGACCGCGTCGGAGGCGAAGCCGAAGGCGCCCCAGACGGTGATCGAGTACACCCGCGCGTGGATCAAGACGCAGCGGTACACGACCGTCCTCGACGACAGCCGACGGATCGAGTTCTACCTCCCGCGCGCGGCGCTCGGCGTGATGCCGCTCGGCGAGGTCCGCCCGAAGCACGTCGCCGCCTTCGTGCGCTGGCTCCAGGACCAGCCTTCGTCGCTCGGCGGCACCCTCGCGGCGCGCACGATCCGGAACATCTACTCGGTCGTGCGGCGTGCGTTCGAGTCGGCGGTGATCGAGGAGCTCGTGCCGGTCTCGCCCTGTCGACTGCCGCGCGGCTTCGCGCCGACCATCATCGACAAGCACCCCGAGCGGCGGGCGACCTGGCACTTCACGCGCGAGGAGGTCGTCACGCTCCTCTCGAACGAGCGCCTGCCCGAGTATCGCCGCGTCATCTACGGCATCCTGCTCCTCACGGGCTGCCGGATCGGGGAGGTGGCGGCGCTGCGCTGGCGCGTCTGGCAGAAGGAGCTCAAGCCGCTCGGCAAGCTCCTCGTCCACCGCTCGATCGAACGAAACACCCGCGCGGAGAAGGGGACCAAGACCGCCGTGCCGCGCGAGGTGCCGGTGCATCCCGTGCTCGCGAAGCTCCTCGACGGCTGGCAGGCGAAGGGGTTCGCGGCGCGCTTCGGGCGGGAGCCCTCGGGCGACGACCTCATCGTGCCTTCGCCCAGGGAGCTCACCCTGAACGAGCGCACGGTGCACAAGACCCTTCAGGCGGACTGCGAGGGGCTCGGCATCCCCGGTCGGCGCATCCACGACACGCGGCGCACGTTCATCTCGCTGGCCCGCGACGACGGGGCGCGCGGCGAGATCCTCCGGCTCGTGACCCACGGACCGAGCCGGGCGTCCATGATCGACGTTTACAGCTCGCTCGCCTGGGAGACCGTTTGCGCCGAGGTGGCGAAACTCAGGATCGAGCTACCCCCGAGCACGCCCCCGCCGGGTTCTGCTACGGGTTCTGCTACGACGCGTCGGCAGGCTGCCAAAAGTGCTGTCAATTCGCGGGAAGAAAAGCGGAGAGGGCGGGATTCGAAGGTGCCACGGGGAACGCGATTCTTCGTCGGGGAAGGGGGGGTTTGGTGGCAGGGGCGCGGGGGGTGTGAGCGCAAAAGCCGCGGGGGTTACC
>JBPOHC010000070.1:0-3355 GCA_052035985.1 Myxococcota bacterium
GTAGATCGCGGCCGTGACGGCAATCTGGCAGTTGGCGATCTTGCCTGCGGAGCCGGTGTATTGGCGCTGCACGCCGACCGAGGCGGAGCCCTGCTTGAGCATCCCCGTGTCGTCGAGGATGACGCCGTGCACGTCGCTGGTGCGCGGCGCAGCGCGCTGAAGAACGAAGCGTGTGGTGAGGGCCCGAAGGGGCGCGTCCTTCCATGTGCCGTAGGCCAGGAAGTGCAGGAGCGTGCCCTGGGTCTTCTTGATGTGCTCGGGGTCGACCAGCCCTGCGATGGGCTCGACGGACTTGCGCTCCAGAGGGCTGAGCAGCCCCGTCAGGTACCACGCGAAGCTGCGTCGCTGCGCCTCGTGCCTCAGTTCGAACTGCGCCTCGTCGAGGAACTCCTCGATCACGTCGGGACTTCGGGTCGCCATGGCCCCGTGTCAACGTCGGAGCTCCGTGGTGCTTACACACCGATCCCCCGCAGTAGAGGTAACCTTTCAAAAGAGGTCAAGGCTTTGGTAAGATGACAATATGACGAACGAAAACGAAGCCTTACGCCTCGCATCCACGGCCGCCCGAGTCGGCCAGTTGAAGTACTCGGGACATGCGCTTGACGAGATGAACGCAGCAAACGCGGCAGAACGAAACGTTGAGCGAGCCTGCATGACCGCGACAAGAGCCATATCGCAACCGGGAGGACGCTGGCGTCTTGAAGGTGGCTGCGATCGTACAGGAGAGGGACTCACGGTGTGCGTGGTGATCAACCACGACGTCGTGGTCATCACCGTGTTTTAGAGAGAGGATTATTCCTATGAATACACCGACGCTCTGCCCGCTGTGCGGCAAGGGAACCCTCGTCGAGGGCGAACGAGAGCGAACCCGAACGGTCGGGGGCGTAACGTACGCAGCGACCCTCCCCGCGAGCCAGTGCGACGCCTGCGGGGAGGCGATCTTCGCCACCGCCACGGTGCGAGCCTTCACCCGGGAGGTCACGGCGGCCGTGGCGGCGTCGGGAGCCCGCTCGGGTGACGCCGTCACCATGCTCCGCAAGACAGCGGAGTTGACCGGCGTCGCCCTCGCCCGCCTCCTCGGTGTCGCCCCCGAGACGGTCTCGCGGTGGGAGCACGCGGAGCGCACCCCCGACCGCGCGACGATGACCCTCCTCGGGGCCCTCGCGCTCGAAGCCTGTGACGGGCTCCACACCACCCATGACCGACTCGAAGCGCTCGCCCGCGCGGCGGAAGACGGCGCGACGCCTACGCGGGTGACCCTGCACGTTTGACCGGCCGCGTAATCCCGTCACCCACGGTCAGCGCCCCGTCGGCGCTCGATCATGTTGCAACATCCCCCGGAACCCGTCGGCGGCCTCGGGACCATGTTGCAACATCCCCCGGAGGCCCTCACCGGGCGCTGACACCATGTTCCAACATCCCCCGGAACCTGTCGGCAGCCTCGGAGGCATGTTGCAACATCCCTTCGAGGCGCACGGAGGGCGCTCGGACCATGTTGCAACATCCCCCGGAGCCTGTCGGCGGCCTCTGGGGGATGTTCCAACATGATTTGTGCGCCGTCAGGCGGGGGTCGGAGGCGTCGGGGGCTTCGGCTCGCCCTCTTCGACGGCTCCGCGGTTCGGTCCGCGGCTCTGCACGAGGCGCAGCGACGGGACTTACTGCTCACAGCCGCCCTCCTCGTACCACCACAGCGCCGCGGCGCCTCGTCGGCACTCCTCGTAGGCGTTCACCAGCAAGGTCCAGGCGCGGGCGCGCACCTCCGCGGGCGAGAGCTCGCCCTCCTTGCGCACGGGGACGGCCCGCGCGGCGAGGCGTCCGAGGAGCTTCGCGGCCAGCTCATCCGCCCGATCGAGCTCGGCGAGCGTGATGTCGACCTTGCCCTGGAACTCACTCCACCTGGCGCGAAACGCGTGGGCCAGCGCGGTGAGGTCGTTGGCCCTGTCTTCGATTCCCGTACCCGGTTCCACCGTGTCGATCAGCGACTGCTCGATGCGCTTGCGCCTCACCTGCACGCGGGCCTGTTCGAGCAGCAGGTCACGGAGTTCTTCGACCTCGGGCATGAGGTCCGCGCACGAGAGCGTCACGTCGGTCGAGATGCGCCAGAGAAGGTCGGCGTGCCACGCGGCGTACGCGAGCGACGTGAGGTCGTCGAGGGCGCTCACGCGGAAGTTCGTCAGCGTCCCGACGATCTCGTCGCGCGCCGCTTCGAGGTTGGCGTAGGCCCCGAGCGCGATGGTCACCGCGCGGGTGACGTTCACGTTCGAAGCCGCCAGGTCTCGGGCCTTCACCGTCACGATCACGCTCCGCCAGCGCTCGTAGTGTCCGGGCGAAGCCTTCACGTCGAGCGTGAGGGCGTCGAGCTTCGGAACGCGGGGGCGGGTCTTCTTCGGGGTCTCTGTCGTCGTCATCGCGGGTCGCTCCTTCACCGCGAGCGCAGCGCGCGCCCACGGTGACCGGCACGCTATCGCAGCGCCGCGCAGCGATGGAAGCGAGAACGACGCGGGTGGGCGCAGCGCCTGTGCGGCGTCGGGGCCGGGATTACCCCGTTCCCCGCTTCCGCGCGCCCTCTCCCCGACAGTCTCGGGGAGAGGGCTCTCCTCACCGCACGCCTCGATGATCACAGGCGACCTCTACGGGCCGCTCTCGATCACCCCGCGGCCTCCGCCGGATCAGGGATGCGCTCGACCGACAACTGCCCCGAGAGCAGCTTCGGCAAGAGGAGATCCCTCGCCGCGCGGAGGCGTTGGTTCGCGTCCGTGAGGTTCGCGATCATGTCGTCGTATGGCGCGAGAAGCTCCTCTGCCTGTCGCGTCAAATCGCTCGTCACGAGCGGGACTCGCATCCGTCGCTGGTCCTTCAAGCTCACATAGTCGGCCATCGTCGTGCCCCCCTTCACCTGATCCACCTGATCGAGGAACGAGCGACTGCGCATCCATCGATAGAGCAGATGAGGAGACATGACGTCGGGCTTCAGAACACGCCAATAGCAGAGTTGTGGTGAGTACACGAAGCGAGGTGTTCTCTCGGAAACGCGGGCGAATCGCCCGACGGTTCCCTTCGAAGTGAACACGACATCCCCGACACGCGAAATCTTCGATCCCGCCTTCGGCACGCTCGATTCGTGAAGAAGGTCCGCTTCGTCGAACAAGAACCCCTCGTTGATGTTGCCCGCTCGCGCGAACGGCAGACCGGGTGAGCCGAGTTCGACGTTCTTGGCGCGATACCCGTCATTGATTTCGATCACCCCCTCGGCGATGAGATCACTCGCGCCCGACTCTCGAAGCGGTTTTCCCACCGAATCTGTGGAGAACCGCGAGCGGAAGAGTCGATTCGCAAGGTCGTCGATCACGCGGAT
>JBPOHC010000966.1:0-1997 GCA_052035985.1 Myxococcota bacterium
GACCACGGCCTGCGGCGGAATGCTCGGCGTGCTCTTGGAGCGCGCGGTGGAGGCCGTCGAGGCGACGCGTGACGACATGGGCGTTGCTGCGCTTTCTGAGACGCGGCGAGCGCACCATCGCGCCCGCAGTGTGGGTCTCACAGAAAGCTCTACGGCAGGCGCGGTCGGAGACTTGAGGGAGAGGCGGCGGGCGAAGAAAGGGCCTCACCGCGCCACCGGGTGGTGCCGCTCCGCACTCTCGCAGCATTGCAGAGCGAGGGAGGACGCAGCCCGACACGGCGCAACCTTCGTCCGTCGCGTCGCGTAGCTACGTGCCTCAACGGGGTGTGTCCATGTCCCGAGACAACGTCGTCATCGTGTGTCGGCCCGAGCGCGCCTCGTCGATGTTGGCGGCACTTGTGTTGGTGGCGGCGCTCTCCTGGGCCCTGACCGCGGACGTAGACACGGGCAGCGCGCACGGCAATCGCAGTCTCTTCGGGTTGAGCGTCCTGGACACCTGGCTGCCGCCCGTGTGTGCGGTGGCCGCGGGGCTGGTGACGTGGCTGCTACGCGCGCATCGGGTCGCCACGCCAGAGGGCTTCTCCTGGCGCTCGACCCTCGGCCGTCCCGAGCGCGTCCCCTGGTCTTCGGTGGTCGCCGTACGCACGCGACTCGACGCGGTGTATGGCGAACGCTTCGAGGTCGAGCTCGCGGACGGACGCGTCGTCCGCTGGCACCTTGATTGGTCCGACGCGAAGCGCCTGCAGGAGTACATCTCGGGGCGCCTCACGCGTGGCGCATACCGCAGTACCAGCGACGACGTTGAGGGGGCGGAGCTGTACACATACGGAGCACCGGTAACTCGCGCCCTCTGTTGGTGTACCGGGTTGTTCCTCACGGTCGTGCTGGGTGTCCCCGCGGCGGCGTCCCTCTGCTTCGCGCGTACGACCTGGGCGCTCGGTGATCCGGCGGTGGCCGTGCTGATGCTCACCATCACAGCGGTCGCGCTCCTCGGTCTCTTCGGCGCACTCCGGTCTTTGTCGCGCACGCGCCGTGCGTGGCGCCGCGAAGTGCTCGCGCTCGACAGGTCGGGGCTCCGAGTGCTCGGCGGCGAGACTCCCCTGTCGGTGACGTGGGATGGCGTACTCGCGATCGTCCGCGATGACCGCGGCACGCGGCTCGACACCGTGGTCGGTGCGATCGAAATCGATCCCGGTGTCGATGACATCCGCAGCTGCCTCTGCGCGATCGAGCGGCACGTCTCCCCGTCTGTTCTCGACGCGTGGAGGCGAGACAACGGCCTGACCGCGATCGAGGTCGCGCCGGGTGTTCGCAGACATCTCATGCGCAACCCCAGCACGGATGCACTGCTGGTCCTGCTTGTGGGTGTCGCGACGACTCCGATGATCGCGACCGTGATGGCGTTCGCTTTCGCGCGAGACGATCAAAGCGCGCCGACGCCCGACGTCGGGGTCGTCGTGTTCGGATGCGTGAGCGCTTGCCTCGCGCTACTCGGCTGGCTGGGCGCGAGACGTTCGTACGTCGAGGTGACGGACGAGCGGTGCGTGCTGCAGGGCTTCGTCCGACGGAGATCGTTCGCGTGGGCCGAGGTCGTAGACGTTCAACTCCCGTCGCACAGACACGTCGGACTCTCCTTCGGATTGCGATGCGGAGCGCGGCTGTGGTGCCCGATCGGTCTGTTCGCGGACCAAGAGCGCCTGCTCGACATCGTGAAGCTCCGCGTCGGCCTGTCTCTCACGCGATGATCGGGATACCGACGCAGCTCCCTTGGTCGCGCCGCGTCACATGGTGGCGACGCTTCAGCCGCTGGCCGCTCGTCGAGCGTGAGCGCCGTGTCGCCCTTCGCGGAGTCGCAATGCAGCGCGTCGGCGCCGCGATGACGGGGCTTGCTCCCGCCGCATGCGCCGAGGAGATTGGCCCAGTCGAGGTCGCGCGAGGGCGCCGCATTCGGCCCATGCTGCGGCACGCGGTGCTCGACCTTCATCGCGTCGCTCGCG
>JBPOHC010000826.1:0-7901 GCA_052035985.1 Myxococcota bacterium
GTGACCGTGGACGTTCCGCGCGACGTGACCGTGGATGTCTCGCCCGATGTGCCCGTCGACGTGCCGCGCGATGTCGTGGTCGACGCGACGCCCGACGCCGCGATCGTGTGCAGCGGGAGCAGCGCGACGAGCTTTCCGACCTTCGACCGGAGCTGCCGCGGCGACGCCGACTGCTTCGTCGCGCAGCACCAGACCGACTGCTGCGGGAACTCGCGCGCCATGGGCCTCGCCGTCTCTCAGCGCGACGCGTTCACCGCCGCCGAGCGCATCTGCTCCGCGATGTACCCGGGCTGCGGATGCCCGGCGCGTCCGCCCGTCGCAGACGATGGGATGACCGCCCTCCCGCCTGCGATGATCGTCGCCGCGTGCAGGTCGGGGCTGTGCACCTCCTTCGTGCAGTGAGCTCCGCCGGCTTCGAATGACGGGCCTCGTGCGAGACCTCGCGCTCATCGCGTGCTGCTTTCTCGGCATCCACCTCGTCGTGCTCGCGCTGTTCTCGCTGCTCGGCATGCTCGCGCGTCGCGGGCCGCTGCGCGTGCGACTCGATCGGCGCGGCGCGCGCTACCTCGCGGAGTTCGTGCTCGCGGAGTCGCTCATGCTCACGGCCGCGCTGCGCCTCGGCGTGGTGCACCTGAGCGCGTTCTCGGCGCCGCGGACCCTCGCCGCGATGGCCCTCGGGCTCGTGTGGTGGGAGGCGTGGTTCTACGCGGGGCATCGCATGATGCACACGAGGTGGCTCTACGCGATTCACCGCGCGCACCACGCGGAGGCGGGCGTTCACCCGTCGCTCTGCTTCAGCGCGGCGGAGACCGTGGTGCTGTCGAGCGGGTTCTATGTTCCGCTCGCGCTCGCGTCGCACCTGCTTCACGCGGTGTCGGTCGCGACGCTCGTCGCCACGTTCACCGTCGCGTACGCGCTGAACCTCGTGTCGCACCTCGACTACGACCTCTTCGGCGCGCGCTTCGAAGAGGGACCCTGGCGGCACCTCGTGAACTCCACGCGCTACCACGCGCAGCACCACGCGGGGCGGCGCGGAAACTACGGGCTCGTCACCCCGTGGCTCGATCGACTCTGCGGGACCGACCTCAGCGCGCGCTGACTTCGAGCGCGCGGTGAAGCGCTTCGAAGGCTGCGTCGAGCGCTGCGCGATCGGGCGTCGCGGGCGAGGACACCTCGCTGAGAAGCGCGAACGCGTCGGACGCGCCCGAGGCCACCTTCACGAGCTTCGACTGACCGAGGATCACCAGGCCCGCGCGCATCACGCCGCGCACCACCGCGTGCCACGCCGCGTCGCCGAGCGGCGTCGTCACCAGACGCCGCGCGCGTGGGAGCACCAGATCGAGACCCGCGCGAATGTCCGCGCGCTCCTGCAACCGCGGAGGCCCGGCGCTCGGGAGCAGGAACTGACACGCCACGATGGACCCAGGCGCGCGCTCGAGGAGCCGCGACGCGACGCCCGTGACGTGACGGATCCGCTCGGACCGCGCGGGGCGCTGCCACAGCGTGAGGAGCGTGTCTCCCAGCGCGACCGAGGCCACGCCGTCGAACACTTCGACGTTCATGTCCGGTACGCGTCGAGGAACTTCGCGGGCACTCGATCGACGCGCGCGAACACGTCGAGCAGGTCGACGGCGGCGCCTCCGTCGGCCTTGCGCGCCATGCGCTGCACGGGCTGAAAGAGCTGCGAGTAGTCGTAGTGGCTCGCGTCGTGGCGCGATCCCGGCGTCTGGATGGGCCGCGGAGGCTTGTGTGAGAAATCCCAGAAGCCGTAGTTCACCGCGCCGCGGGCGGCGAGGGCGCGGTGCGTGATCCAGAGCTTCCACGCGCCGAAGACGAGGGCGCCGGGGGCGATCGTGTGCGTGGCGATCTTGGCCTCGACGCGCTCGTTGAAGCGCAGGGTGAAGTCTACGGTGCGCATGCGCCGCGCGTCGTCGTGGTTCCTCACGAGGCCCACGTAGCCGATGGGGGCGGCGGCCTGCGCGAACATCGCGTCGCAGATCGCCACGTCGGGCGCCACGCACCCGAGCGCGCGGCAGAGCGCGACGGACTCCGCGTACGAGACCGGGAGCCGCACGCCCGCGCGTCCGAGGAGCGGGGCCTTCATCGCGTCGGAGGCGACGGTCACCACGAGGTCGCGGACGGTCACCTCGACCCAGGTGAGCGGCTCCGTCGCGCCGCCGTGAAAAGCGTCTACGAGCAGGCCCTTCGCGGGCGATGACCCGGTGCGCGTCGCGTCTGGCATTGGGGTAGGCTCCTCCGCGGCGCGGATCGTAACGCGCGCGCCGCGGAGGCGGTGCAGGGATCGTCAGTCGGGGAAGGCGGCGACGTACGCGCGGGTCGTCGTCGACGAGGCTGCGCAGCCGCTCTGGAGCGGCGGGTCGAACGAGCCCGTGAGCGAGCACGTGGCGCTGTTGGTGCTGACACGGATGCGGCCGAGGCCGCCCGCGCCGCCGTTGTAGCTGCATGTGCTGTAGGTCGCGACGCCGCCCGCGCCGCCTGCGGCGGTGACCTGTCCGCTCACGTTGAGCGTCGTGGCCGCGAGGAACACGACGCCGCCCGATCCGCCGCCGCCGCCGCCCGAGGACGAGGAGGAGCCTCCGCCCGTGCCGCCGTTCGCGCGCAGGGCGCCCGTGACCGTGAGGGTGCCGACGGTCGCGATGCGCAGGGCGCCGCCGCCGCCGCCGCCGCCGCCGCCGCCCGCGGACGAGCAGCTGCTGCACTGACCGCCGCCGCCGCCGCCGCCCGATCCGGGCTGGAAGGTCGTCGCCACGGCGAGGTCGGCCGCGGCCACCGCGCCGATCGATCCGCCGCCGCCGCCCGGGGCGCCGTAGGTTCCGCAGCCGCCGTACGTGCCCGCGGTGCCCGCGTACGCGCCGGGCGCGACGCCACCGGGGGCAGGGGTCGTCGTGGGGGCGCCGCCGCCCGTGGAGGCTCCGCCCGTCGCGCCGCCCGACGAAGCGCCCGCGCCGCCCACGAGACTCCATGCGCCCGCGCCCGCGCCGCCCGCGAACCCGCCGCCGCCGGTGCCGGGGTCACACACGCCGCCGCCCACGCCGCCGCCGTTCGAACCGACGCCCGTGCACAGGCTGTGAGCGGTCCCGCCGCGGTTGCCTGGAGCGCCCATGCCTCCCGTGCCGCCGACGCCGCACGCGCTCGTTCCTGCTGCGCCTGCGGTGTTCACCGCGCCCGTCGCGCCGCCGCCGCCGCCGCCGTAGTAGCAGCTCGCGCCGACGCCGTTGCCGCCGCGTCCGCCGCTCACGTCGATGGCGCCGGCGATGGTCACGGCGCCCGTGGCGCGCAGGTCGAGCACGCCGATGCCGGTGGTGGTGATGGTCACGCCCGTCGGGATGTTGATCGTCGTGTAGTTGTGAACGCCCGGCGTGAGGATGGTGCTGGTCGTCGGGTTGAACGCGCCCTCGCTGCCCGTCGAGGGCCACTGCGTGCACACGTTGTTCGAGCACGAGCGGCCCGTCGCGCAGCACGTCGAGCCGCAGATGGGACGACCGTCTGCGCAGCCCACGCGGCAGCTCCCCGCGGCGCACACCTGGCCCGTGGGGCAGGTGGTTCCGCACGCGCCGCAGTTGGCGGCGTCGGTCTGCGTGTCGACGCAGGCGGCGCCGCACGCGGTGAGGCCCGTGCCGCACTCGAGCACGCACGCGCCCGAGCGGCACGCCTGCATCGACCCGCACGCGCGGGCGCAGGCCCCGCAGTTGCGCGCGTCGGTCTGCACGTTGACCTCGCAGCCGTTCGACACGGCGCCGTCGCAGTCGGCGAAGCCCGAGGTGCAGATCGCGACGGAGCAGCGCCCGGCGGAGCAGGTCCCCGTGGCGTTGGCGGGCGCGCAGCGGGCGCCGCACGCGCCGCAGTGCGTGGTGCTCGTGAGCAGCGCGGCCTCGCAGCCGTTGGTGAGGTCGCCGTCGCAGTTGGCGAAGTTCGTCTCGCACGAGAACGAGCAGAAGCCCGTCGAGCACGCCACGCGCGCGTTGGGACCCGTGGGGCACACGGCGCCGCAGCGTCCGCAGTTGCCCGTGTCGATCGCGAGGTTCGTCTCGCAGCCGTTGGCCGCGTTGCCGTCGCAGTCGGCGAAGCCCACGGTGCAGGTGAACCCGCAGGCGCCCGCGCTGCACGTCGAGGTCGCGTTGGCCCTTGTGGGACACGCGTTTCCGCACGCGCCGCAGTTGCGCGCGTCGTTGCTCGTGGTGACCTCGCAGCCGTTCGACGCCATGCGGTCGCAGTCGGAGTAGCCCGTCGCGCAGACGAGGCCGCACACGCCCGCGGCGCACACGCCCGTCGACGTCGACGTGCTCGCGCAGCGCGCCCCGCACGCGCCGCAGTTGGCGGCCGACGCGGTGAGGTCAGACTCGCAGCCGTTGGAGGCCACGCCGTCGCAGTCGCCGAAGCCCGTCGCGCAGGTGAAGCCGCAGGTCCCCGCGGTGCACACGGCGGCCGACGCGTTGGCGGGGACGGGGCACGCGGTGGGCGTGTACCCGAGGCCGTCGGCGTTGCACACGCGGCGATCGGTCGACGACGCGCAGCTCAGGGCGCCGGGGGTGCACGTCCACGCGTTGCAGCGTCCGGCCGCGCAGCTCGAGCCCGCGGGGCAGGTCGACGTGGCGGTCGAGAGGCCGTCGGGGTTGCACACGCGCACGGACGTCGACGACACGCAGGTGCCCGTGTCGGGGGTGCAGGTCCACGGGCGGCACACGCCGCCGGAGCAGGTCTCCATCGCGGCGCAGGCGGTGACGTTGGCCGAGAGGCCGTCGCCCGAACAGACGCGGCGCATGTTGCCCGCGACGCACTCCACGGCGTTGGGGGTGCAGACCCAGGGGGTGCAGGTCCCCTCGCGGCAGCTCTGCGACGAGGCGCACGACGCGCTCGTGTAGCCGAGGCCGTCGGCGTTGCACACGCGCCGCGCGGTGGTGCTCGTGCACTCGGGCGTCCCCGCGGTGCAGATGCGGGCCATGCAGCGTCCGCCGCTGCACGACTCGGTGGAGCCGCACGCGGCGGGGGTGTAGCCGAGGCCGTCGGCGTTGCACGTGCGGCGCTCGCTCAGCGACGTGCAGCTCTCGGCCCCGGGGACGCAGATCTGCGCCTGGCAGGTGCCCGCTGCGCACGACATCGCGGTGCCGCAGGCCGACTCGCTCCAGCCGCTCCCGTTGGCGAGGCAGACGCGCGCGCGGCTCATGCCGACGCACTCGCGGGTGCCCGGCGTGCAGACCTGACGTGCGCAGGTGTGATCGGTCGCGCAGAACTGGCCCATCGAGCAGTCGGCGTCGGCGGCGCAGTCGGCGCAGACGCCCCGCGCGGTGTCGCACACCTGATCGAAGGCGCTGCACTCGCGCGACGAGCGGCACGGCGTCGGCGGCGGGACGCAGTTGTTCCTCGCGCACACGGCGCCGCCGGTGCAGTCGGAGTCGGTGGCGCAGTCGACGCAGTGGCCCGAGCTCGGGTCGCAGACCTGTCCGGGGCACATGCGCGAGGTGGTGCACGCGACGCCCGCCACGCAGCGGTTCGACTGGCACACGGAGGTCGGGGCCATGCAGTCGGCGCCGGTCACGCACTGCACGCAGCGCATCGTCGGCCGGTCGCACACGGAGCCCGCGGCGCACTGGGCGTTGGAGCGGCACGTGGTCGGCGCGTCAGAGACGTCGGGCGCGTCGGCTACGTCGGGCGTCGCGTCGACGGGCGTGGCGTCGTCTGCGTCCGCGGGCGTCGCGTCGCCCTGCGCGTCGGCAGGCGTCGCGTCGCCCTGCGCGTCGGCAACGATGACGTCGGGGGTGTCGACGACGGACGAGTCGGTGACGTCGGACGTCGGTCGATCCGCGCTGGTGTCGACGGGGACGTCGCCCGGTGGAGGGTTCGACGACGTGCTCGGAGAGCACGCGAGGAGCGTCAAGCACCCCCCGAGAATGCAAAGCAGTTGGTCCGTTCGCCTCATGGGCGCGGAATCTATTCGAGGCTCTGTCTGAGCGTCTACAGGGCCCCGGTCGAAGGTACACTCGGCCCCCCTCCGCCCTCCGAGGACCGACGATGACCGCTGAGCTTCAAGACGTGATCGCGGCGCTCCATCGAGACGGCGCGCGCACCGCCGCGTCGCGTGACCTCCTCGCGGCGCTCTCGCCCGATGACGCCGTCGAGGCGCTCGTCTCCGCGCGCTTTCCGCAGTACGCGGCGCGCGCCGTCGAGGCCCTCGGCGCGCCGCTCGCAGAAGCCTTCGCGCGCAGGGCCGATTCGCTCACCGCGCAGAGCCCCGAGGCCAACGTGGTGCTCGGCGGGCTGCTCGCCGCGGCGCGTCGCGACGGGCGCGCGCTCGACGCACGCTACGACCCGATGCTCGCGAAGGCGCTCACGACGTGGTGGGCCGACGAGGTCCACGTGATCCTCGCGGCGGGCCTCGCCGCGCTCCCCCCGAAGCGTCGCGAGGCGGCGGTCTTCAGCGATCCCGGTCGCATCGCGTGGCGCTACCTCTCCGCGTGCGTGAGCGAGTCGGCGCGTCGCCTCGCCGTGCGCGTGGCCTCGCTCGATCCGCGCGATGACCTCTTCCCCTCGGCGCGTCACGAGGTCGTGGTGGGCATCACGTCGCTCGCGCCCTCCGTCGCGCCGCTGCTCGCCGCGGCCCTTCGTAGCGGCGACGGATCGCGCGCGGGGCGGCGCATCCTCGTGGCCTCGCTCGCACGCCTCGACGGAGAGCTCGACGCGCTGCGCGCCTGCCTCGACGACCCCGATCCGCTCGTGCGTCGCCTCGCGCGCGACGGCTTCGATCACCGCCACGTCGAGCTCTCGCCCACGGCCAGGGTGCCCGACGCGTGCCTCCGCGCGCGCGCCCTCCGCACATCGGTCACCGCGGGAGAGCGCGACGCGATGGCTTCGTACGTGCGCGATGCGACGCGAGACGCGAGCGAGTCGAAGCGCACCCTCGACGCGGTGTTCGACGATCGCGCGCTCCCCGTGGCAGACGCCGCGCGCGCCTTCGCGACGGCGAGCGACCTGTGGATCGACGCGCTCCGCTGCGGCCGCTGGGAGCCGCCCCTCTACGCGTACGAGCTCCTCATGCGACGTAGCCTCGCGGCCTCGGAGCTCGACCCCGTCGCCCCGTGGCTCGTGGCCGACGCGCTCTGTCGGATTCCCCCTGACGAGCTCGACCCGATGCGCGCGCACCACGCGTTCCTGGTGCTCCCTGACGCGGTGATGGCCGAGGTGGTGCGCGCGCTCGGCGCGACGCTCTCGCCCGAAGACGCGGGCAATCCCCTCGGCCTCTACGACTGGCTCGCGGCGCGCGCCGCGCCCGACGCGCCCGCCTTCGCGCGCGGCGTGGTCGACCCCGACCCGCGCGTGCGGCTCGTGTGCGCGCGGGCCACGGGGCGGCGCAACACGGCGGCCTCGACGTGGTCGCTCTCGACGCTGCGGCGGGCCTTCGACGCCGTGCGCGCGAGCGGGTACTACGGCGAGTTTCGCCTCGTCGCGATCGATCACGTCACGCAGTGCTGGGAGCTCTCCGCGGTCGACGAGAGCGATGAGCCCGAGCGCGCGCGGGCCAGAGAAGAAGCCGCGATGTCGCTCACGCTCGGCGCCGCGCAGGAGCCTCTCGACATGGCCCGCAGCTGCCTCGCGCTGCTCCTCGCCGACGAGGAGGTGATGGCCGATGTGACGTGGAGCCCCACCTCCTTCGAGGCGCTCACCGCGGCGCTCATCGACACGAGCGTGGGCGATGATCCGAAGACCTCGCGCGTCGAGGCCACGCTCCGCGTCGAGGCGCTCGTCGCGTGCCTCGATCGGTCGGCGGTGTGCCTCGCGGCGCCGGGCGCGGCGCGGGTCGCGTGGTCGCAGGCGTGGTTCCTCCAGCACCCCGAGCGGCGGTACTCCGTCGCGGTCGCGTACGTCAACGACCAGTGAGCGCCGCG
>JBPOHC010000676.1:0-2132 GCA_052035985.1 Myxococcota bacterium
CCGCCAAGTACGCCGCGCACATGGAGAGCGTTCGCCGCGCGCTCGTGGCCGACGAGGTGGAGCGACTGCGCGCGGAGGTCGCCAGCCACGAGATCGCGTCGACGCACCTCCGCGCCGCGATGACCGCCGCCGAAGTAGCAAGCGCCCCGCGGTGGCTCGCGCCGTACCTGCGCCCGTCGCCGCCGACGGTTGAGCAGATCGAGGCACATCGCGATCGTCTCGCCTCTCTCGGCGTTTCGTCGTGGTGGTGGGTGTGGTTCGCAGGCGACGCCCCCATGCGAGTTTCGTTTCGAGTCTCGCGTCCAGAGAACTACGTCCGCGCGTTGCCGGAGGGCGCCCCGCCGTGGGTGTGGGGATGCTGGCCTGACGAGTCGCTGACGCTGGTCTACGGTACGCGGTCGCTCGCGTCGGAAGAGTTGCGCGCCGTGCCCCACGTTGGCCGCGCGTACGTCGCGCCGTGCGACGTGGTGGGCAACCCGATGGAGTGGCCGTGACCGACGGGCGCATGGTGACCGCCGAGGAGATCGCGGCCGTGACAGAGCGACGGGCCGACGAGCGCGCGGAGCTCGGGCGGCGCTTCGCCGTCGAGGCGCTGATGGTCGGCGGCCGATTCACGCGCGACGCCGCGGAGTCGTGGTTGCGTGCGATCGAGGACGCTGTGCGGCGCGACTGCGCTCGACGCTGTGAGTCCGTGCGCGAGGAGGTCGAGAAGACGCCGCGGCTGACGCGCGTCGCTCGCTCCGTGGTGCGCGTCGGCGACGTGCCGCAGCCTGCGCGCATCTTCGACGGCCCCGCGGCGGGCGCTGACGCGTGCGCGTGTGCGATCCGCGACAGCATCGAGAGGGCGCGGTGACGAAGGGCTTGCGGCGACGAGACGTGTAACAGAGGCGACGGCGATGCGTAGAGAGCAACGATGACCCTCGACGACGAAACACTGCGCGCGTTCCTCCGTGAACTCGCGCCCATTCAATCGCTCGGCGCCGACCTCCAGAGCGTCTCGATCGCACCCGACCGCGGCGGGCGCGGCACCCCCGACGCAGACGGAAAGCGCGTCGGTCAGATCGACCGCGGAGACGTTACGAAGGGTCGCGTGGCTCACGCTCGCCTCTCGCAGTGTCGGTCGCGCGATGCGTTCGCGTGGCTCGTGGAGGTCGCGCATTGCGACTGGACGCTCGACGCTCTCGCGCTGCACCTCGCGGCGTCGCACGGACCCATCGAAGCGCGTGAGGCGCTCTCTGCGGCGATCGTCGCGGGCGTGGAGGCGGGGCGCGAGCGAGAGAAGGCGAAGTCGCTGGAGGGGCAGTGCCGCGCCGCGCACGGGCCTCTCTCCGCGGCGACGATCAAGGCAGCGATGGAGCGCGCGAAAGCGGACGTACGCGTTGCGAGCGCGGAGGCGAAGGCTGTCGTGGCGAGAGACACCCTCGTCGCGTGGGGGCGTGCGGTGGTGGTCGGAGCGTGGCGAGAGTGGGAGGCGACGTGATGGTCTGGAAAGCAACGGCAGCGATGCGAACGGCGCTCGACGCGGTGATCGCGGAGAGGCAGCGGCAGGACGCGAAGTGGGGCGAGCAGAACCACCCGATGGTCCCGAGCGAGCACCGAGACAGCCCTTCTGCGTGCTCCTACGCGAGCGCGATTCTCGGTGTTCCGTCGGCGTCAAACGCTCGCGATGCGTGCGAATGGTCTCACCGCGCGAGTCAAGGCACGTACGCGCACATCCTCGTCGAAGAGGTCGCGGAGTTCGTGGAGGCGTGCGTGATCCACGGCGAGACCAGCGACGAAGCGCGCGCTGAGATGGTGCAGGTCGCCGCCGTCGCGCTCGCGATGCTCGAAGCTCTCGACCGCAAGCGGGCGAAGGTGACGCCGTGAGCGACAACAAGTGGCGCGACATGGGCATCGACGCGGCGCACGAGGACATCGCGCAAAAGGGCGACGCGTGTGCGACGATCGAAGAGGCGCGCGTGCGCATCGGCGCGTGGCTGCGTGACACCGCAGCGACGCCCGAGGACATCGAGGCGTGCGCGCAGGGCTACCTCGCGGGGTGGAAGGAGAGCGGGCGATGAGCGAGATGACCCACGAGACGCTGCGCGTGGAGTGCGAAGACGGCGTGCGCGCGGTACTCGTCTCGCGGCACC
>JBPOHC010000224.1:0-9868 GCA_052035985.1 Myxococcota bacterium
GGCTCGCGCACACATGCCCGGCATGTCGCAGGCCCTTCGTGTCGTCGCCGAGCCATGCCGCGGATTCGAGGTCTGCGACCGCAAACGCGCCCTCGTTGCCATCAACCACAAGTCCCCCGCAGTAGTGTTACCCCCCTTGCGATCCCCGTTGCCCGGCGCCCCGTGCGGACGCGATCATCGCGCCATGAGCATCGTCTCCGAGCTCGACGTCGAGAACGTCGTCGCAACGCGCTTCGCCTCCCTCGGCTGGACCGTCGTCACCGGACACGACGTCGCCGCGGAGCGCGAGAACCAGCGTGAGGTCTTTCTGCTCCCGAGGCTACGCGCGGCCCTCGCGCGCTTGAACCCCGCGGCGCCCTCCGACGTGCGCGACGACGCGCTGCGCGCCCTCACGCGCGACCGCGGCGCCATGGAGCTCGTCAACGCCAACCGCGAGGTCCACGGGCTCCTCCGCGACGGGATCAAGTGCGAGCACCGCGACGCGCAGGGGGCGCTTCACACCTTCACCGTGCGCTTCATCGACTGGGACGCGCCCGCGAACGACGACCTCCTCCTCGTGCGGCAGCTCACGGTGACGGCCACGGCGGGCGCCTGCGTGCCCGACCTCGTGGGCTTCATCAACGGAATCCCCCTCGTCGTCGGAGAGCTCAAGGGCGTCGGCGTCGACCTCGCCACCGCGCTCACGAAGAACCTCGACCCCTACCGCGCGGAGATCCCGCAGCTCTTCGTCCCCAACTCGGTCGTGCTGCTTTCGAATCACACCGACACCCGCGTGGGGACGCTCACGGGCTCGTCGCTCGAACACTTCGCGCGCTACACCCGCTTGCGCGAAGACGACGCCCGCAGCGCCGACGTCGACACGGCCCTGCGCGCGGTCTTCGCCCCCGCGGCCTTTCTCGACCTCGTCGAGAGCTTCGTGCTCTATGAGCAGTCCGACAAGGGACTGAGAAAGCTCCTCGGACAGAATCACCAACGCCTCGGGGTCAACGCCGCCGTGGCGCGCATCGCGGCCTATGGCGCCGCCCTCGACGCGGGCGCCGACGCGAAGACCCTCGACGACGCGCGGAGGCTCGGGGTCTTCTGGCACACGCAGGGCTCGGGCAAGAGCTACTCGATGGCCTTCCTCGTGCGGAAGGTGCAGCACAAGGTCCCCGGCGACTGGAGCTTCGTGGTGGTCACCGACCGCGACGAGCTCGACGAGCAGATCTACAAGAACTTCGTCGCCACGGGCGTCACGGAGAAGAAGAAGGGCCTCCAGGCCGCGACGACGAAGCACCTCCGCAAGCTCCTCGAAGGCAACGAGCGCGTGGTCTTCACGCTCATCCACAAGTTTCGACTCGACGAGGGGCAGAAGAAGCACCCCACGCTGGCGGTGAACCCCCGCGTGCTCGTGCTCGCCGACGAGGCCCACCGGAGCCAGTACGCCACCTTCGCGACGAGCATGCGTCAGGCGCTCCCCAACGCGGGCTTCATGGCCTTCACGGGGACGCCGCTCCTCGCGAGCGACACGACGACGCGCGCGAAGTTCGGCGACTACGTGTCGCGGTACCCCTTCTTTCAAGCCATCGAAGACGGCGCCACGGTGCCCCTCTACTACGAGGCCACGATCCCCGACGTGCAGCTCGGCGACCGAGACCTCGACGCCGCCATGGACCGCGTCGCCGCCGAGTCGAACCTCTCCGACGAGGATCGCCAGGAGATCGAGCGGTACTTCTCGCGCTTCTACGTGCTCCTCACGCGCTCGTCGCGGCTCGACAAGGTCGCCGCGCACATGGTCGATCACCTCCTCGGCTTCGCGCCGCCGATGAAGGCCATGGCCGTGTGCGTCGACCGCCCGACGACGCTCCGCCTCGCGCAGCGCGTCGAGAAGGTGCTCGCCCTGCGCCGTCAGGAGCTCCGCGCGAAGCTCGAAGAGCTCCGCGACTACGACGCCGCGACGCGGCGGGTGATGACGCAGCGCCTCGCCGAGCTCGACGCGCTGGAGTGGGCCGTCGTGGTGTCGCGCTCACAGGGCGACGTGGAGTCTCTCTCGAAGCAGCTCCGCTACCACGCGAAGGGCGTGGTGGCCTACGCGGAGCGCATGGAGGCCGCGCAGCGGCAGCTCCTCACGGGCGTCGGCGACGCACCGTATCGCGGCGATCCCGAGGTCGAGGTTTCCATCGAGGCGGAGCGCGCGGAGGCGGCGACCGACGAGGTCTCCGCGGAGACGCGCGCGTGGGTCGAGCGGACGCTCTCGGGCGACGCTCCCCAACTGGCCGAGCGCTTCAAGCGCGCCGACGACCCGCTGCGCCTGGTGCTCGTGTGCTCGATGTGGATCACGGGCTTCGACGCGCCTCCGTGCGGCGTCGTGTACCTCGACCGCCCCATGGCGAACCACACGCTGATGCAGACCATCGCGCGGGCCAACAGGGTCTTTCCCGGCAAGGACTTCGGCCTCGTCATGGACTACGTCGGGGTGCTGAGGAACCTCGAAAAAGCCTTCAAGGACTACGAGAAGGAGCACGCCTCGGGCGGGGCCCTCGACCGCCCCGTGGCGGACAAAGCCGTGGAGATCGCGCGCCTCGCTCAGGCCGTGGGAGAGGCCCGCACGGTGTGTCAATCGCTCGGCGTGTCGCTCGACGAGCTCTACGCCACCGACCGCGCGCGGCGCCTCGCGGCCGTGAAGGAAGCCGTCGAGCTCTTCGCCACGGCGCCCGCTCCGCGGCGGGTGTTCCGCGCGCTGGCGGCCTTCATCGATCGTCAGTGCCGCGCGCTCGGCGACGACCCCCGCTGCGCGGACTACACCCTCGACCGCGCCGCGCTGTGCAGGCTCTCCGCCGCGCTGGCGGAGCTCGACGCGCCGCGCGACCTCACGCGCGTGCTCACGAAGCTCGACGAGGTGCTCGACGAGGTGCTCGAAGCCGACGCCGATCGCCCCGCGCTCTCCGTCGACCGACTCGACCTGGGCGCCGTCGACCTCGTCGCGCTCGACGCCGCGCGCGCCGCGCTCGCGAAGAATCCCGAAGGAGACGCTCCCCGACCGGGCGCCGCGCAGGTGCTCGCGATCGGCGCGATGGTGCAGCGCTGGACGGCTCAGATGGCGCAGCAGAACCCGACGCTTGTGGGGCTCCAGCGCAGCGTGCAGGAGGCCATCGACGAGTACGCCGCGGGCGCGCGCGACCTCGGGAGCTTCGTCGTCGCGATCACGACCCCCATCGAGACGCTCAAGGCCCAGATCGCGCGCGAGGCCGCCGAGGGACTCACGCGCGTCGAGCTCGCGAACTACGACGTGCTCCTCGCGACGCTCGGTGACGCGACCGCGACGACGGAGACCCGCGACGGTCTCAAGACCGCGCTCCGCGCGCTGCGCGGTCTACGGGAGCGCGTCGGCCGCGACTGGCGCAACACCGACCAGGGACGCTCACGCCTCACCCTCGAGGTGCGAGACGCGATTCACGAGGCGATGGCCGAGACGCTGAAGGACGGAGCGCTCAAGGCGCTTCGGGAGGCGCTCTTCGCGCGGCTCTACGAGACGCTGTGAGTCAGCTCACGGCGTCGTAGGCATCCCCTCGGTGGCGTTCTCCTCGGGGTGCTCGGGCGCGGGCTGATCGGTCCGCACGCGCGGCGTGTCATCAGCCACGTCATCGAGCTCGGGATCGGCCCCCGCGGGCGGCACCGACGGATCGGGCGTGTCGATCGGATTCGCCGTATGGCGCGGGTGCGCGGGCGGCGGACCTGACTCCGACCCGTAGCGCGGACGCTCTCCAGGACGCGACCAGTCGACCCAGTAGGCCGACTCGTCGCGGGTGTCCATGTGCACGAAGACCGAGCGCGGATAGAAGCCGCACCCGGTGGCCGCGAGCGTGCGGCAGTAGTCTCTCAGCGCGCGGTTCGAAACGCCCTCGACGCGAAAATCGATGGCGTGACCGACGTTGTGCCGCGAGTGCGCGGTGAACTGACCGCGACGACGCGGACGGAAGCTCGAGATGACCTCCAGCGTGCGTCCGCCGAAGTGGTCGCTCACGAGCGCGACCTGACGGAGCAGCCGCGGATCGATCGAGTGCGTCGCGCCATTCGAAGCGCG
Source organism: Myxococcota bacterium (assembly GCA_052035985.1). Classification (GTDB taxonomy): domain Bacteria; phylum Myxococcota_A; class Polyangia; order Polyangiales; genus CAISKJ01. Next base: position 4,064 of record JBPOHC010000224.1, read on the forward strand.
CAGGAACGAGCGCATCCGACCGCGCGTGACGGGGCCGATGCGTCGCAGGTCGACCACGATCGCTTCATCGTCGGCGACGCGCTTGAGATGCACCACGCCGGGGTGCGAAGGACGCCCCCATCGACCACCCGGACGGCGGCCGTTGTTGCTCTGCGGCGCCGTCGGGTGCGCCGTCGGGTGCGCCGTCGGATGCGCCGTCGCGGCGTGTGCTGGAGGCGTCACCGGATGCGCTGCGGGGTGCGCGGTCGGCGCGGTCGCGGTCGGCGCGGTCGGCGCGGTCGGCGCGTTGGGCGACGGGTCGGGCACCGCGACGGCGCGCGAGGGGAGCCGCAGCCGCATCCCCCTGCGGAGCGCGTACGGCGCTGTGAGGTGGCTCCTGTCGGCGAGCTCCGAGGCGCTCACGTGGAAGCGCTGCGCGATCTCCCAGAGCGTGTCGCCGTTGACGACGGTGTAGTACCGCGGCGCGGCGGTCTGCGCGCGCGCGGAGGGCGCCGAGACCAGCGAGGCGAGCGTCGCGGCGAGGGCGGAGAGGATCGTGGCGCGCTTCTTCACGAGGGCGCGTGTCGGTACCGCGGAGGCGTCGGTCTGGTCAAGGCGCGCTGTTCACAAGACGCGCCCCGCGGGAGCTACATCCCCGGCAGCCTCAACTGCTCGGGGGGGCGCGTCTTGATCTTCTTTCGCAGCCGCGCGATGCGACGCGCGTGGGGCATCGGATCCTCCGCGCCCGTCGCGAGGAGCGCGTGTTCGAGCGCGCGCTTCGCGTCACCGAGCGAGCGCTCGTAGCAGCGCGCGAGCTCGAGGTGGATCGACCTGTCGTCGGGCGCGTGCGAGAGCGCGTCGAGGAGCCTCGCGCACATGGCCCCGGCGTCGCGCGCGCGCTTGTGGATGCGCGCCGCGAGCACGTGCGCGTCGCGCGCCACGCCATCATCACCGCGGGCTGCTCCCATCGCGGCGGCCTCGGTGGCGAGGAGCACGGCGCGGCCGGAGTCTCCTGCGCGCTGCGTGGTGCGGGCGAGGCCGACGAGGTCGGGGGCTTCGAAGCGCCCTTCGGCGTCGGTGCGCGCGAGGCGGGCGCCGAGCTCACCCGTGAGCGCGGCGAGGGCTGCGAGGTCCCACGCGTTGTGCTCGATCACGGGGAGGAGCGCGTGACGCGCGCGCGCCCCCTGCCGCAAGAAGCGCTGAAAGAGCGCAGGGATCTCACCGCCGTCGACATCTCCGACGCGTTCGAAGCCGAGCACGTCGCGCTCGATGGTGGTGAGGGCGCAGCGCTCGACGCGGGCGCCGTAGATCCTCCGCGCCGCGTGGAGGAGGTCGAGGTGCGGCGGCTCCGCGGGCGGCTTCACGCGCGCCATGACGAAGCGCGAGCGGAGCAGGGGCATGTCGAAGGTGCGGCCGTTGAAGGTCACGAGCGAACCCGCGGCGGCGATGCGCGCGGCGACGCGCGTGAGCATGGGCTCCTCGGCCTCGAGGTCCGCGAGGAGGAGCTGCTCGACGCGCAGCGAATCGCCTTCAAACCAGGCCATTCCGATGAGAAACGCGAGGGTCCCCGTGCCGCCCGAGAGCCCCGTGGTCTCGGTGTCGAGAAAGAGCGCGCGTCGCGCGTCGAAGGCCGAGAGCGAGGGATCGAGCGAGAGCGTGGCGGCGTGGTCTCCCGCGACGTCGAGGCATCGCTTGAGCGGCACCGCGCCGTGCTTCGCGTCGCCGTCGTAGGTGCGCGTCGCGACCTGCGTGACACCGCCATCAGACTCCTCGGAGACGAAGGGCCACGCGACCTCTTCGACGACGGGTCGCGCGGCGTCGGCCTTCGCGCGCTTTCGCTTCGTCTTCGCTGCCGCGGCGCGGAGGCGTGCGCGGAGGTCATCGGGCGCGCGCTCGATGACCGCTTCGATCACGGGCGCCTCGATCACAGGCGCTTCGACGGTGGGCGCTTCTGCGGCGTCGTTGGGGGTGACGCCACGCAGTCGGGCGATCTTTCGCCGCAGGTCCATGGGAACGGGAGCGCGACGCTAACGCACTCCGGGGGCGGCGGTCACCCCGAGGACGCGAAAGATCTCGACGGCGAGGCGCTTGCGACCCGCGGAGCCCGTGTCGATACCGGGAGACACGCACGCCGGGCAGCCGTCTTCGCAGGGGCACGACAGCACCGCTTCGAAGGCGCGCGCCATGAGCTCGTGACGACGTTCGAAGGCTCTCTCCGCGAGCCCTACGCCGCCCGACACCGCGTCGAAGAGAAAGACCGTCGGCGCGAGCGTCGCGCCCGTGCGCTCGTCGCGCGAGGGAGCCTCGTCGTCGTTGCGTCCGCCGAGGGTGGTGTCGAGGTCTTGCGTCGAGCACATGAGCGCGAGGCTCGCCATCGTGCGCAGCGCGTAGGCCACGCCGCGCAGCGCATCGAGCACGCGCGGACGCCCCGCGGGAGACCCCATGTCATCGGGCGTGGCCGAGAGCGCTTCGACGAGGTCGTCGGTGAGCACCATCCAGAACGCGCTCGTCTGCATCTCGATGGGCGCGCCTTCGAGCTCTCCGTAGCCGAGGTTCTCGTGCGTATGAAAGCGCACCTTCTTGAAGCCCACGAGGCGCGTCGTGACGTTCACCTCGCCGTAGCCGCAGGTGTTCCCCTCGTCGGTGTGGAGCGACGCTTCGCGCGAGGTCTCGAGCACCGCCACATCGACGCGCGTGACCGGATCGGTGAACCAGTCGTGCGGCGACTGCGTGACCATGACCTTGTGGTTCGCCTCGTCGACGCGCTCCACGAGCCAGGTCATCCCCTCGTGCTGATAGATCGCGCCCACGTGGAGCTGGAGCCTCGCCGCGCGACCATCAACCTCGGCGAGCGTGACGTCTCTCGCTGCGTCGATGACGAGGGCTCCGTCGCGTCCCACGGAGCGCAGCGAGACCTCTTGCGCGGGGTACTGCCCCGCGACCCAGTGCCAGCGCGTCGCGCCCTTGTGCACGAGGCCCTCGGATTCAAGCAGTTCGAGCGCGTCTCCGATGGACGCCGCGTCGACCGTTCCGAAGCCCTCGCGCGTGGTGAAGGGGAGCTCGAACGCGGCACAACGGAGGTGATGCAAGAGCACCTCGACGTTGACGGGGTCGATGCGGGCCTCTTCGATGGGCGCTCCTACGAGGTACGACGGCGAGCGCGCGAGGTACTGGTCGACAGGAGAGGCCGAAGGGACGAGTACGGCGAGGCTCGATGCGCCGCGGCGTCCTGCGCGGCCGAAGCGCTGCCACGTCGCGGCGAGCGTGCCCGGATACGACGCGCACACGACCGCGTCGAGGTCGCCCACGTCAATCCCGAGCTCGAGCGCGCTCGTCGCGACGACGCAGCGGAGGTCGCCCGCGCGGAGTGATTCCTCGACGCGGCGGCGCGTGTTCGCGAGGTATCCGCCGCGGTACGCCTGGAGGGTCTCTTCGGGGATTCCCTCGGGCACGAGGCGGTCGCGGAGGTAGCGGAGCATCGTCTCGACGGACGCCCTCGACGGACCGAAGACCAGCGTGCGCACGTCGGCCCGCACGAGATCCGCCGCGACCCGCACCGCGGTCTTGAGGAAGCTCGTTCGAATCCCGAGGTCGGGGTTGATCGGCGGCGGATTGAAGATCGCCACGCTGCGCGCGCCCGACGGAGCGCCCGAGCGTGTGACCGCTTCGACCTCGAGGCCCGTGAGCCTTCGCGCGTGGGCTTCGGGGTTGCCCACGGTGGCCGACGCGCAGATGAACACCGGCGACGCGCCGTGAAACTGCGCCACGCGCGCGAGCCTGCGGAGGAGGTTCGCGACGTGTGATCCGAAGACCCCCGTGTACGCGTGGAGCTCGTCGACGACGACGTAGCGCAGCGACGCGAAGAGCCTCGCCCACGACGCGTGATGGGGGAGGATCCCCGCGTGGAGCATGTCGGGGTTCGAAATGATGACCGACGCGCGCTCACGCACGGCGCGACGCGTGTCCGCGGGCGTGTCTCCGTCATAGGTAGCCACGACGGCGCCGAGCCCCGACGCGCTGAGAAGCTCCGCGAGTCCGTGCTCCTGATCTCTCGCGAGGGCCCTGGTGGGAAAGAGATAGAGCGCGCGCGCCCCGGGTTCGAGCGCGATGCGCTGCGCCACGGGGAGGTGATAACAGAGCGACTTGCCCGACGCGGTGGGCGTGGCGACGACGACGTGACGCCCCTCGCGCGCGCGGCGGTAGACCTCGGACTGGTGGGCGTAGAGGCGCGTGATTCCCCTTCGCTGAAGGGCGTTCACGAGGCCGGGCGCGAGGTCGTCGGGGAGCGCGACGGTGTCACCCGTCTTCGCCGCGACGCGGTCGACGAGGGTGAGCGCGGCGCGCGCGGAGGGGTCGAGCTGCCACTGTCGGAGCACCGCGTCGACCCCGCGCGGACGCTCCCAGGGGGCCTTTGGCATCGGGCTTCGAACCTAGACCACCACCCCCACCCGACGCTACGGGAACACGAACCCGTAGCCTTCGAGGAGGGCCTTGCCCTCGCCCTCGTGGAGGTACTGAAGCAGCCTCGCCGCGGCCTCGTGTCGAACCGCGTCGCGCGTGCACGACACGGCCACCTGCTCGATGGCGCGATAGAGGTCCGCGGGGATCGCGAGGCTGTCTCCCTCGGTGACGATCCCGCGGGGCACGATGGCGGCTTGCACGGTGCCCGCGCGCACGCGGTCGAGGACGGCGCGCGCGGAGTCTTCGAAGACGAGCCTCGACGCGACGGCGTCGTAGATCCCGAGGCTGGTGAGCACCTGCATCGCGGCGCGGCCGAAGGGGCCGTGCTCGGGGTGCATGAGGGCGATGCGGGTGAAGCGCGCGTCGGCGATGCTCTGCACCGCGTCGACGCGAGGGGCGCTCGGCGCCGTGACGAGCACGAGCGTGGCGAAGCCCGCGAAGGTGCGCGAGAGGTCCTCGCAGCGGCCGAGCGAGACGAGGCGGCCGACCTGCGAGGTGTCGGTGGTGACGAAGACGTCGTAGCGAGACGGAGACGACTCCGCGAGCTGCGAGGCGAGGGCGGCCGAGGTGCCGAACTCCCATGCGATGCCGACGGATTCGCTGCGGGTGAACTCGCCGCCGAGGGCTTCGAACGCGGGCGAGAGGTCAGACCCGGCGGCGACGCGGAGGGTCACCGTGGGCTCCCTTCGACACGCGGGAACAGCCGACGCCGCGAGCGCGAGGAGCGCCAGCGAGGCGACGGTTGCCGTGAGCGTGCGACGGGACATCGGAGCCCCTTCGGAATGCCACGAATCGCGCTGTGTTGGGAGCACCTTCGTGCACGAAACGGGATGCGCCCCCCTGGCGCGGCGCTGTCCGTCGACACGGGATGCGCCTCGGTGGTATTTGGCCGCCCATGACGGCGGAGCGAACTTCGAAGGACATCGTGCGGGAGAACCGCGACTACACCCTCTTCTCGTGGTCGGTGCAGGGCGCGCTCGACCCGATCCATATGACCGGCGGGAGCGGGTCGTGGTTCACCGACGGAGAGGGCCACAAGTGGCTCGACTTCAGCGCGCAGCTCATCAACCTGAACGTCGGCCACCAGCATCCGAAGATGCTCTCGGCGATCAAGAAGCAGGTCGACGAGCTCTGCTTCGCCGGACCGAGCTTCGCGACGGAGCCCCGCGGCGCCCTCGGCAAGAAGCTCGCGGAGGTCACGGGGCTGAAGAAGTCGTTCTTCACGCTCGGCGGCGCCGAGGCCAACGAGAACGCGATGAAGATCGCGCGGCTCATCACGGGCCGCGACAAGATCATCACCCGCTACCGCTCGTATCACGGCGCCACGATGGGGGCGATGACGGCCTCGGGCGACCCGCGGCGCCT
>JBPOHC010000627.1:0-1673 GCA_052035985.1 Myxococcota bacterium
TCGCGACGCGCCCGTCCGCTTTCGTGCGCTCCATCGCTGCCTTGATCGTCGCCGCGGAGAGAGGCCCGTGCGCGGCGCGACACTGCCCCTCCAGCGTCTTCGCCTTCTCTCGCTCGCGCCCCGCCTCGACGCCCGCGACCATCGCCGCAGAGAGCGCCTCGCGCGCCTCGATGGGGCCGTGCGACGCCGCGAGGTGCAGCGCGAGAGCGTCGAGCGTCCAGTCGCAATGCGCGACCTCCACGAGCCACGCGAACGCCTCGCGCGACCGACACTGCGAGAGGCGAGCGTGAGCCACGCGGCCCTTCGTCACGTCGCCGCGGTCGATCTGACCGACGCGCTTCCCGTCGGCGTCGGGGGTGCCACGCCCACCGCGGTCGGGTGCGATCGAGACGCTCTGGAGGTCGGCGCCGAGGCTCTGAATCGGCGCGAGTTCGCGCAGGAACGCGCGCAGTGTTTCGTCGTCGAGGGTCATCGCGTGTCTCTACGTTTCCAGCGTCCGCGTTGTTACGCATTGATCCGTCAATGCGCGCATTGGTCCGCCTCTACCGCGACCTCTCGATGCTGTCTCGGATCGCGCACGCGCACGCGTCAGCGCCCGCTGCGGGGCCGTCGAAGATGCGCGCAGGTTGCGGCACGTCACCGACGCGCACGACGGAGCGAGCGACGCGCGTCAGCCGCGGCGTCTTCTCGACCTCCTCGCGCACGGACTCACAGCGTCGCGCGCAGTCACGTCGCACGGCGTCCTCGATCGCACGCAACCACGACTCCGCGGCGTCGCGCGTGAAGCGGCCGCCGACCATCAGCGCATCGACGGCGAAGCGCCGCCCGAGCTCCGCGTGCTCGTCGGCCCGTCGCTCTGTCACGGCCACTCCATCGGGTTGCCCACCACGTCGCACGGCGCGACGAACGCGCGGCCAACGTGGGGCACGGCGCGCAACTCCTCCGACGCGAGCGAGCGCGTGCCGTAGACCAGCGTCATCGACTCGTCAGGCCAGCATCCCCACACCCACGGCGGGGCGCCCTCCGGCAACGCGCGGACGTAGTTCTCTGGACGCGAGACTCGAAACGAAACGCGCATGGGGGCGCCGCCCGCGAACCACACCCACCACCACGACGAAACGCCGAGAGGGGCAAAACGATCGCGATGCGCCTCGATCTGCTCAACCGTCGGCGGCGACGGGCGCAGGTACGGCGCGAGCCACCGCGGGGCGCTTGCTACTTCGGCGGCGGTCATCGCGGCGCGGAAGTGCGACGACGCGATCTCGTGGTTGGCGACCTCCACGCGCAGACGCTCCACTTCCTCGGCCACGAGCGCGCGGCGAACGCTCTCCATGTGCGCAGCGTACTTGGCGGGTGTCGCGATGCAGACGAGCGCGAGCGAGCGATCGTGTTGCAGGATCAAGCGCCCGACGCCCTCGACGGATCTGTGCCCGTAGCCATGCGCGCGAGCGGTCACGATGTCGCCGTCGCGCGTCACCTCGCACGCGACCCATTGCTCCGCGCCGCTCGCACGGTCGCGCAGAACGATGCCCCACGTTTCAGCGTCACTCATGCCCCACACTACGCACCCGCGCCGACGCTGTTACAGCGTCACCCCGCGACCTGATCGCGCCTCGCGAGCGACGACACGCCACCCCGCGGGACGTTGCGCGCGAAACCGCTGCGCAGAAGGC
>JBPOHC010000046.1:0-7675 GCA_052035985.1 Myxococcota bacterium
AGCCTCTCGGCTGAGACCGGTCTGCTCCGGCGCCCGACGTGTTCGACGCCCGCGGCAACGCGTCCCAAAAGCCTCTCGGCTGAGACCGGTCTGCTCTGCGTCGTGCCTTCTCCAAGGCCATGCCCGACACGTCCCAAAAGCCTCTCGGCTGAGACCGGTCTGCTCATCTGGACCACCGGTGGTACCTGCACCACCTGTCCCAAAAGCCTCTCGGCTGAGACCGGTCTGCTCTCGCGGACTGCGTCGAGGAGCTGCTCCTTCACGTCCCAAAAGCCTCTCGGCTGAGACCGGTCTGCTCGTCGGCACGCTCATCCGGAACTCGAACCCGGCCCTGTCCCAAAAGCCTCTCGGCTGAGACCGGTCTGCTCGAGGTTGTCTCGTACGACCTCGTGCCGACCGAAGGTCCCAAAAGCCTCTCGGCTGAGACCGGTCTGCTCCTGTTTTCTATCGCGGCGTCCGCATCGGCACCATCGTCCCAAAAGCCTCTCGGCTGAGACCGGTCTGCTCTCTCCCTCCGGAAAATCCCGTACTTTCGCCACCCTGGCAAGCCCCTTTGGCCCACCCCCCTGCCAGAGAACGTCACGCCCTCTCCGCGCGCCTCGAATCACACCCACTTTCCTCTCTCGTTTCGCGCACTTCACGGGCTCGCGGGAAATCTCCCCCGGCGCCCGGGTCGCGCCCGACCGCTGTGGACGGGCGTCGACACCCCGTCCACAGCGCCGCACCAGATTGTCAGAGACCCTCGCGGAGCGCCGACCGCCCCGCCTCTCGCCACATCCGAGCGCCCGCTACACGATCCAGAAGCCCTTCTCCTCCACCTTCGGCCGTGGAAGCCCGAGCTCCTCGATGCGCTCCTCGTGGTCTCTGGGCACCGTGTACATCACGAAGCGATCGGCCTTCAGGTCGATCACGCGGCCCACCCGCACGAGCACCCTCGTCCGCTCGGCGACGGTGAGCCGCCCTTCGAACGCGCTCTCCTGCATCGCCACGCCGTACTGCTTCAGGAGCTTGTGCACCTTGCGGCGGCGCGCGTCGTCGCTCACGTCGTAGACCATCACCGTCAGCAGCGAGCCGCTCACAGCGTCACCTCCTCGCGCGTGTGCTCGTCGTCGACCACCTCGGCGTCGAGCAGCGGAAGCGTGAGCCGGTCGGTCTCCCCGAGCACGACCCGCAACATCGCACGCGCCGCCGCGTGGATCAATCGCCGCGGCGAGCCCGTCCCCTTCGCCCCGCCCGCGGGCCTGCGCATGTACGCCTCGAACGCGCGGATCACCTCGCGCCGCGTCTCGTTCGTCATGTACACCGCGCCATCCGACTGTCGCTCGAAGCCCTTCGCGTGGACCACCCCGCCGTTCACCAGCGTGAGCACGAAGCTGTCGCCGATCAGGGCGCGGTAGGGCTCCATCACGTCGGAGGCGAGCGCGGGGTGGTCGCGCGCGAGCTCGTGGAGCACCCCCGCGTGGGGGTCGAGCCCGTGCGCCAGCAGCGCCGTCTGCATCTCGCTGAACAGCATCGAGTAGGCGAACGAGAGGAGGCTGTTGATGGCGTCCCTGGGAGGGCGCTTCGTGCGGACCGTGAACGCGAACTCGGGCTTCTTCACACGCCGCGCGAAGCCCTCGAAATACGCCCTCGTGGCCTCTCCCTCGACGCCGCGGAGCGCCTCGACGTCGGGGGCCGCGACGAGCGCCAGCATCGCCCTCGCGACGCGCTCACGGAGGTCCGCCGCGCCGTCGAGGCCCGTCAGCCGACGAGACATCGCGCGGAGCTTCGCCTCGACCACCTGCCGCGCCAGCGACAGCCGACGCGCGGGCTCGCGCAGGAGGTCGTACTGCGCGCGCAGCCGCAGCGGGTTCGGCGTCGCGCCGGAGACGAGCGTCCCGTAGGCCGCGCCCTTGCCCACGTAGAAGAGCACCGGGACGTGCGCGTCGATGCACCCCGCCATGAACGCGCTCGAGAACGACACGTTCGCGAGCACCATCACCCGATCGACGCGGTGCATGGCGAGCTCGCGCAGCGTCTCGTCGCGGCGCTTCACCACGATCATCCCCTCCGACACGCGGAGCGAGAGCCCCGGCTCTGTGACGTAGAGCGTCTGGTCGCGGCGGTTGGGCTGCGGCAGCTCCGAGGGTTCGGGGAGCGCCTGTCGCCGCTCGTCGACGACCCGCGCGCTGCCCTCCACGATGCGCTGGAGCCGCGCGTCGTCGACCTTCTGCCACACGTGGTCGGCCGTGAGGGCGTGGCCGAGGTACACCACCGGCGTCGAGTCGTAGCGGAGCCGCTCGGTCTTGTTCGGCTTGAGCTCCAGGCCGATGCTCCCGAGGGTCACGTCGATGCGGGCCACCGCGCGCTCGCGCGCCGCCTCCGTCGACGCCGCCACCAGCAGGTCGTCCGCGTAGCGGAGGAACATCGCCTCGGGGTCCGCGTCGCGCTCCATCGCCGCGTCGAGGTCGACGAGGTAGAGGTTGGCGAGGGGCGGCGAGATCGTGCGGCCGAGGGGGATGCCGCGCTCGGGAGCCGTCGCGCGACCGTGGAGCAGCACCGGGGCTCGCACGAGGGCGAGCAGCACGTCGACCACGTCCGCGGGCAGGAGGGCCGAGAGCCTGTGCCGCAGGAGCGCGTGGTCCACCGAGCCATAGAAGTCGGCCACGTCGAGCATCGCCAGCCACACGAGCCCCCGCTTGAGCGCGGCGGAGAGCGCCGCCGCGGCGGAGAAGGTCGACCGCCCCGCCCGGTACCCGTGCACGCTCGCCCGAAGCAGCGGGTTCAGGGCGCGCTGGAGCACCGGCCGCAGCGCCTCCTCCACGAGCCGATCGCCCGGCCTCGCCACGGTGAGCACCCTGCGCTTCGGGTCGTCGGCCCGTACGAAGCCGTCGAGCGGCAGCGCTTCGAAAGGTCCCTGGAGCAGCCGGTCGCGGGTATCTTCCACGAGGCCCAGCCAGTCTTCGAGCTTGCGCGAGTGCGCGTCCTCACGACGCTGGAGGCGCTCGGCGGCGCCCACGAGCATCTGGAGCGTGATCGATGATCGAGATTCCATCGGCGACCCCCTTCGAGATTCCGTTGTGCACCGTCACCGCCACGCTGCGCCTCGCGCGCCCGTGGACGCTCCCACCAACCCCCTCAACCTCGCCGACCACCTCGCTGCGCGGGCTCGTGGGCGACGTGCTCGCAAGCGCGCCAGATCTGGCGTCGCTCAGCGCCCGCTTCAAGCACCCACCGACGCGCCTCTACCAGAAGGGTCTTCTCCCGAGCTTCGTGGTCTACGCCGAGACCACGGGAGACCCGTCGACGGTCGGGCTCCGCGCCCTGCTCCGCGGCCACGGCGCGCCCGCCCTCGTCGAGATGCTCGGCGTCGCCCTCGACCGCGCGGGCCGCGTGGGCCTGGAGCACCGCGAGCGAAACGCGTCACAGGAGCACCGCATCTCGTTCTCGCTCCACGAACTCGACGCGGATCACCGCGACGCTGCGTCGCGCATTCGAGAGCGACTCCCCGCCGTCGCGCCGTCGCGCGCGCTCGTGGAGTTCCTCACCCCCTGCAACGCCACCCCGCTTACGCCCGCGGACATCGCGGGCAACCTCGCCTGCGGACTGGTCAAGCTCCACCTGGCCCTCTCCGACGAGGGCGCTCGCTCGAAGCGCGACGTCGACGCCGACGCCGACGCCGCGCGCGACGCCGCCCGCGCGGCCTTCGCCCACGTGACGGTCACCCGAAGCGCGATGTACGAAGCGCCGCGCGGGCAGCGCTACTCGGGCGAGACGGGCGAGGTGTTCTCGCTCGGCGGTCGGCTGGGCACCCTCACCCTCGAAGGCGACCTCACCGACGCGCTCCCGTGGCTCCTGCTCATGGAACTCCACGGCGTCGGCGGCAACACCGCCTTCGGCATGGGACGCTTCCGCCTCTGGGGTGCGTAGCGCGCGGACAGCGGGTTGCCCCGGCTTCGTCGGCGACGGATCGTGGCATGCGCCTGACGCGTCGGCGGCGGGTCGAGGGATGTGTCTGACGCGTCAGCGACGGGGCGAGGGATGCGTCCGACGCGTCGGCGACGGGGCGAGGGATGCGTCCGACGCGCCGATCGTGGATCGCGCTGCGTGTCTGATCTTCGGACGCGGGCGCGTCGCGCTGCGCGGACGAAGCTCGTCCGTAGTTGATGCGACGTGGCCGCTCGGGCAGCGTGCGAACAGCTCGATGACTCGGGGGGCGGCGCCCACCTCGCCGCGGATCAACACAGGAGAACGACCATGCTCGAACTGCCCAGACTGACGATGCAGCGACAACGCCGCGTGTACCTCGCGCTCCTCGACCTGCTGGCCGACAAGATCGCCACGAAGCCGATGCACGCCGACGTGCGCGCGTCGCTCGCGAAGACCGTAGACCTGGGCGCGGGGTTGAGCGTCGATCGGGAGCTCCCGCCGCTCGTGCTCGACAACACCGCCGACGCCGTGATCGGCGCCTTCGACGACCTGCTCGAATCCATCGAGCGGTTGCTCAACGACCGCGTCGTGCGACCGCTCACCGAAGAGCAGACGCAGATGAAGAACGACGCGACGACCGTCCGACAGTTCGCTTTCGCCGAGGGGACCGACTACCTCGTCGCCTCGATGCCGCTTCAGTACAAAGGCATGCGCGCGACCGCCGACGCGCTGCAGAACAACAAGACCTGCGCCGCCGCGGTGAAGACGCTCCACCTCGGCTGGGCCGTCGACCATGTGATCGCACACCTCGCCCCCTATGGCCGCGCCGTGAAGGCCGCCGACGGGCGAGACCTCGAAGCCGTGAGCGACGCCTTCCACGCGGCCCTCGAAGACCTCGCCGTGAAGACCACGGCGCACCACGGCGCCGACAAGGCGATCCGATCGCAACTGCTCGGCGCCTACGAGACCGAGCTCGCGGCGCAGCGCGAGGACGAGCGCGCGGCCCGCAAGCGCTCCGCCGAGCGACGCAAGACCAACGCGCCGAAGTGACCCGCCGACCCGCATTGAGCGAGGTCGGCGCGGCGTCGCTCAACGCGGGAGCAGCAACGTGGCGAGCAGGGCCTTCAGGTCGTCTTCGACGCGCGGGTTGGGCTTCTTGAACTTCTTCTGAATACGCCGCCCCGCCTCGTCACGCTCCATCGGGCTGGCGGCGGCGAGACGCTTCGCGGCGAACACCCTCAACGCGTCGAGGAGCTCGCGCTGCGAGCCTTCCTTCTTCAGCTCGGCGTCGAGCTCGACGAGCACGCTCGACGCGCCGATGACGGACGCACGTTCCGCCTTCGCCCTCGCCTCCTCGTCCTCTCGTTGCCGAAGAGTCTCGCGCTCAGCCGCCTCTTGTCGCAGCGTCGCCTCTCGCGCCTCCGCCTCTCGTCGGCGCTGCTCCCGAAGCTCGGGCGAGACGCGGACCTCCCACACGTCGGCGCGCACGACGCCGTAGCCCGAGGTGGTCTTTCCGCCGACACCCCACTCGACCAGCGCGTCGCGCAGCAGGTCGATCGCGCAGCGCGCCCAGGCCGACGGCCCCGCCACGGCGAGCAGAAAGCGCGTCGTCGGCTTCACCGACAGGAAGCTCACCGGGTTGGGCTTGTCATAGTCGTTGGGCCACCGATCCTCCTCGCCCCGGTGGTTGTAATACTCGCGCTGATGCACGGTCAGAACGTCGGGCGCCAGCGGGTGCGTGGGAGATCCCTCGGGGACCATCCAGGCGTCGAGGAAGTCCACGGCACCCTTCGTCTCTCCGACCGTGCCGGGCGGCAGGGCCTTCACCCACGGCGCCGCGTCGCTCGAGGCCGCCGGAGCGCCGAAGAGCGCCCGGTGTAGCTCGCCGGGGCCGTGCTTGATCCGCTTGCCCTCCCAGGTCACGCCCTGGTAGCGCGCGCGCTCCTTCGCGTCGCCCGTCAACGAAGGGTCCATCGGGTGCGTCGCGCGCTGCGCCGCGTCGGGGCCGTACACCACGTCGACGTAGTGATTGAGCAGCCCCTTGAGCGCGCTCCCAGGGATCACCGGCACGCCCCAGGCGTGGTGCAGCGTGAGCCCCACATCGGTCGGCGAGGGATTGCCGTGCCCGATGAGCGCGGGCGACGCGAGCGCCACCTCGACGGCCCAGACATCGGGCGACGCGTCGAGCGCGTCGATCCATGCGCGGTAGGCGTGACCGTAGTCCGCGGGCACGGGGATGTCCGCGACCGCCGAGAGCCACGCCGGGCGGAGCTTGTCGAGCACCTTTCCGCTCTGGTCGTCGCCGACGGGCGCGAGCACGTCGTACGCGAGGCCCGCGTGCTCGCAGCGCGCGCCCTGCCCGAGGAGAGACGGCCAGAGCGCGTCGCGAAGCGCGGCCCTCACGGCTCACCCCAGGACTGCGCCTGCACCGCGCGCTTGAACCACACCGAGACCTTGAGGAACTCGCGGGTCGCGAGCATGTACGCGTCGACGTCGAGCGCGCGTACGAGCGCGGGCATCTCGCGCCCCTGCGACTGCGGCCCTCCGAGGGCCGGAATCCCCGCCCTCGCGAGCTGCGTGAGGAGGCGGTCGGTCGCGTGGCTCTTGTTGCGCTCGATGAACGACATCGTGCCCGCGAGGCCGCTCCGAAGCACGTTGGCGCCGAGGCCGTTGACGATGACCTTGTAGTCCGCGCGCTCGCCCTCCTGCACCTCGGCGACGCAGCGGTAGGCGTAGCGCGCCCGCTCCTGATCGCGGCTCATGGCGCCACCCGCTGCGGGAGCGTCAGCGGGATCAGCCGACACCGTCCCCGCCCGACGCTGGCCTTGCCGCCGAACTGAAGCGATCGCACCTCGGGGAGCGCGAGGTCGAGCACCTGGCCCGCGTGGAGCGTGAGCCCCTTGCGACGGCTGCGATCTGCTTCGAACTGCCCGACGAGCACCGTCTCGGGGGGCAGGCTCTCTTCGATCCAGAGGGCTCCCTTCGCGACGGTGCGTGTCTCTGACGTGAGTCGCACGCGCGTGTCGATCTGCGTCGCGGTCTCCCAGAGGAAGGTCATCGTGTCGTCGTCGACCACCGCGAAGCGCCGCGAGAACAACGCGCTCTGCCGCGGCGCCACGTGGGGCGCGAGCTTCGCGGCCCAGTCGCCGACGATGGCCTTCGTGGCCTCATCACCCGCGACGGGGAGGTCGAGGTCTTCGAGGAAGAGCTTGCCCTGATGGACGTTCAGCGACCCCGTGGCGGCGTCCGTCGAAGCGACCACGGCGACGCGTCCCGCGGGCAAGGTAGGCAGCGCGAGCGGCCCGAGCGCGTCGCCGAGATCGCCGAGCGCGAGGTCGAGGAGCAGCGGCGAGGTCACCCAGGCGAAGGTGCCTCGAAAGCTCCGCACGGGCAGGGCCAGCAGGCGGGCGTCGTTCACCATGAGCGCGCCGGCGTGATCCGTAGGGTTCTCTCCGTTGCCGTTGAGCGGGCCGAAGACCGCCCGATGCGCGTCGAGCGCCATCGGAGCCGCCGCGTTGTTCGAAGGGTCGAGCGCGTCACGCAGCACGCCCTTCACCGACGATCCCGGCACGAGCGGGATGCCCGTCGCCTTCATGCGCGCGATGGGGAGGTCGATCACGTCGACGGCCTGCCCCGTCCCCGCGTGCAGCGGAGAGAGGGCGTGGAGGAGGTAGGGTCGGGTCTCCATCAGGGGGTTCCTTTCGTGCTGTCAGTCATCTGCGGGAGCCACACGCCGGGCACGACGCGCCCGAGGCCATCGTCGCTG
>JBPOHC010000292.1:0-2594 GCA_052035985.1 Myxococcota bacterium
ACCCCGCACCCCGCTGCCGCGCGCCCTCTCCCCGCCAGTCGCGGGGCGTAGGGCTCTCTCGCCTGACGACCGAAGCTCGAACGGCTAACGCCCGGCGCGTCCTCTCACGCACGCCGCCAACGACACACCACACCCATCAACACGCGGAGCCCTCGCCCCGCGACTGGCGGGGAGAGGGCGCGCGGCAGCGGGGAGAAGGGTTCAACGACTCCCACGCCATCCCGTCGCGCAACACAGTGGTCCCCGCCGCGGCGCGTGGCGTACCGTCGCGGCGCCGAAGCGCCGAGGGCCCCAGCGTGTACATCGAACACATCAAGATCGAGAACGTGCGGGGCTTCGGCCCCGCCCAGGTCGACCTGTCGCTCGACCGCGGCGACGGCACCTTCGCGGGCTGGACGGTCTTCGCCGGACGCAACAGCGCGGGCAAGACGACGCTCCTCCGCGCGATCGCCCTCGCCGTCGTCGGGCCACGAGGCGCCGATCGACTTCAAGACTCGTTCGTGGGGTGGATTCACAGCGGAGCACAGAGCGCGTCGGTGAGTGTGAAGCTCGTTCCGCACGAGCGCGATCTGGTCGGACCGTTTGTGGTGAGGTTGAACGCCCGGGCGCCGCGCTCGCATGCAGAAGGAGCTTCGTCGGCAACGACGCTCAACGCGACGCTCCAATGGCAGTCGAACGGCCCGGGACAGGAACCCACGCTGACAGGCGAACGCACGAACGCCTCCATCGGCCCCTGGTCGGATGTCAGCCGTGGGTGGTTCCTCGCTGGGTACGGTCCGTTTCGTCGCCTCTCGGGCCAGACCGCGGAGGCGCAGCGGATGATGGGACGCTCCCCGCAGGCCGCCCGGCTCGGCACGTTGTTCCGCGACGACGCGTCGCTCCTCGAATCGCTGGAGTGGCTCCGCGACCTCCGCCTCCGAATCGCGGATGGCAACGCGAACGCGAAGATTCTCTACGACGTCGCCTTCGAACTGCTCAACGACGGGCTGCTCCCTGATCGCTCGGTGCGGGTCGCCCACTACAACGCCGACGGGCTCTGGGTGTCGACGCAAGACGGAGCCGCGCTCCCCGTCGGGGACCTCTCCGAGGGCTACCGCGCCGTCATCGCTCTCGTGCTCGACATCGTGCGCGCGCTCGACAAGACCTACGACGGCGTCACCATCCGCGACGGCTGCATCACCGACCCCGGCGTCGTGCTGATCGACGAGGTCGACGCGCACCTCCACGTGAGCTGGCAGCAGCGCATCGGGTCGTGGCTCAAATCGCACTTTCCCAACGTGCAGTTCCTCGTCACCTCGCACAGCCCCTTCGTGTGTCAGGCCGCCGATGCGAGGGGCCTCATCGTGCTGCCGCGCCCAGGCACCTCCGAGGTCGCGCGCATCGCCGACGAGGCCCTCTACCGCAAGGCCGTGAACGGCGCCGTCGACGAGGCCCTCCTCAGCGAGCTCTTCGGCCTCGATCACACCTGGTCCGAGGCGTCAGAGAAGAAGCGCGCGGAGATGGCCACGCTGGAGGGGCGCATCCTCCACGCGAAGGCGTCTCCCGACGATGTCGCGCGCTACCAGCAGCTCCGCGCAGAGGTGCCGAGCGACCCGGCGGACACCTTCGACGTCGACCGCGCGCTCCGTGACGGAGCCTCGGCGGCGCGATGAGGTTCCACCGTCGCCCTGCGCTGCCCTCGCGAGTGCTCGCGACGCTCGACGCGTGGCAGCGCGAGCTCGACACGGAGCTCACGGCCGAGTCTGCGCGCCCCGCCTCCGACCGACGCACCGACGGAGCCATCGCCGACCAGCACTGGACCTCGCATCGCCAGACCAGGGCGCTCGATGCGGTCGAGGCGGCCCTCTCGGCGATGGCGTCGCCGAACGTCGCGCGCTGCATGTACTGCGAGCACGACCGCGGCGCCGAGATCGACCACGCGGAGCCCAAGAGCAGCAAGGCCACGCGCACCTTCGCGTGGGAGAACCACGTCTGGGCGTGCGGCAAGTGCAACCGCCAGAAGCTGGAGCGCTACCACGCCGACATGGTCATCCCGACGATCGACGACCCGCTGAAGCACCTCGACCTGCTCCCGTCTGGGCGCTGGGAACCTCTCGAAGGAGACACGCGCGGACGCGCCACCGTCGACACGCTCCCGCTCCTCAATCATCAGGGGCTCATCGACGCAAGGAAGCGCTGGCGTCGCAGGCTGCTGGATGACCTCGAGGCGCTCGCGAGCCAGAGCGCCCCGTCGAGCGCCGCGATCGAGCGGTTTCGTGACATGGCCACCCACGACCCCTTCTCCGACGTGTTCGCCGCGCTGCTCGGGCTCTTCGCGTTGCCGAACGCCGCAGCGTTCGTCTCCCCCGCCGTCCTGAGCTTCGTCGCCGCACACCCCGAGATGCACCGCTGGCTCCCCGACGCCGACGCGCAGCGCCTCCGCGACGTGGAGCCGACGCTCGACGCGCTCGCGAAGGCCATGAAGCCCCGCGCGAAGGCGGCGAAGCCCACGGGCTGACGCGAGGGCGCGCGGCAGCGGGGAGCGGGGTTCAACAACGCCCACGCCGCCCGGCGCGCAACACAGTGGTCCCCGCCGCAGCGCGTGAAGTACCGTC
>JBPOHC010000326.1:0-7111 GCA_052035985.1 Myxococcota bacterium
AGACCTGGGAGGGTCATCGTCCCTCGTTCGCGCTCGAAATCGTGGGCGACGACTACAAGAAGGACTACCGCGACGCGCCCGCGGACTACGACGCGATGGGCGTCACCGAGGCCGTGATCTTCGACCCCTGGGCCACCGCGAAGAGCCGCAAGCGCGTGCGATGGCAGGTCTTTCGGCGCGTCGCAAAGAAGGGCCTCGTCTGCGTCGAGAGCTCGATGGAAGACCGCGTGCAGAGCCGCTCGCTCGGCGCGTGGCTCCGCCGCGTCGACGTCGACGGTCATACCCGTCTGCGCATCGGATACGGCGAGCGCGGCGAGGAGCTGGTTCCCACGGACGAAGAGGTCGCAGAGGCCGAGCGGACCGTGCGTCGCGTGATCGAGGCGCAGGCCAACGCGGAGCGCCTCGCGAGGCAGACCGCCGAGGCGCACGCGTGCGCCGTCGAGGCCGAGGTCAGCGCAGAGCGTCTCGCGAGAGCGACGGCCGAGGCCGAGCTCGCCGCCGTGCGCGCCGAGCTCGAACGACTGCGGCGCGGAGGCTGATCTCCGCGCCGCGATGCGCGCGAACGTCACCGGCGCTCGCTGTCCACTGCCGGACGCCCTCGTCGATGTGAAGCGTCGCGCGGTCGAGCGCGGGTCCGCGTGGGCGCCGAGGGCGTCGAGGACCTTCTCTCCCTGCGAGGCCGCGTCCATTCTCCCGGCGGCGCTGCTGCTGCGAGGGGAGACTCCGCGGCGGTGCGGGCCTCCTCCTGCTCGATGGGCGAGGAAGGGCATCGTGCGGGGACGGGACAAGCGGAACGGGCGGCGTTGGCGCACGCCCGGGCGGAGCGACGGGAGTGGGTCAGCGGGTAGCTAGACCTTCGACGAGAAGCTGATGTGCCTGCGGGCTCGCTGATTTCGCGCGCGGGGTAGACGAATCTTGTGGTCGTCGGGCTCGATCGACGCCCGTTGTCGGGGCGATGAGAATCCCCAACGAGCCCTTCGCCTCGGCGCCGACACTCCTGCTCATCGCGCCCGACTCCGACCTACTGCTGTTTCTCTGCGAGGCCCATCGCCTCCTCGTCGCTGAGCCCGCGCTGCTCGCCGCCGTCGACCTCGACCTCGACGCATACGGAAAGCGCAAGAAGGCGCTGCGCATCGCCGATGCCCAATGGGCGCAGGAGCAGTCGCACACGCTCCCCGGCTTCTCCTCGCCGAGCGCGACCGTCGACCCGCAGACCCTCGAGCTCCGTGCCGGGCGGCCGCGCACCCCGGCCTACGTCGTTCACATGTTCCTGCTCCTGCGCGGCTACGGGGTGGCTTCAAGCGCAACGAGGTGACGACCCTCGCGCAGGAGTTGATCACGCTGAGGATCTTCTTCTGCAACATGGGCTGCTCGATGCCCGGGCGCCGCACGCTGACGGAGCTGGTCAACGCGGTGAGCAACGACACTCGCGGGCTCGTGCTCGACGCGCAGGTCCGCCAGATCCTCCGCGCGGGGTGGGACGACTTCGACACGATGCTCCAGGACAGCACCGCGGTCGTGGGCAGCTCCGAGTGGCCCACGGACTCGCGGACGATGGTGACGCTGGTCGCTCGGATTCTTCGCGTCGGCGCGAGGTTCGATCGCGTGGGGCTGCCCGTGCTCCAGAGCGCAAAGGTCCCCGATCTGCACGCCGAGATGGCGGCCATCGCTCGGGCGATGGAGCTGGCCCAGGGCAAGATGAAGACGCGGGCCCGCACGCGCAAACGTCGCTACAAGAGGCTTCTGTTGCTCGCGTCGAAGGTCCGCGATCTGCTGGGCGTCGAGCTCATGTTGACGAGCGCGGCGTGCGCGACCACGGAGCTTTGCCCGAGCCGCCGCGTCGTCGCGGAGCGCGCCGTGAAGCGTCTGCGCGACGATCACGACGCGCTCGCCCGGGTCGTGGACGCCTGCACCCGTCGCGTGATGTTCGACGAGAAGGTGCCCGTGGGACAAAAGGTGTTGAGCACCTCGGACCCTGACGTGGGCTTCATCGCGAAGGGGCAGCGCGACCCCGTGATCGGGTACAAGCCTCAGCTCGCGCGGAGCCGCGGGGGCTTCATCACGGGCCTCCTAGTCCCGCGGGGCAACGCCTCGGATGCCGAGCAGCTCACCCCGATGTTTCGCGAGGTGCAGCGGCGCACGGGGGTGACGCCCCGCGTGGTGTCGCTCGACGACGGCTATGCGAGCGCCGCCAACGTGGCGGTGATGCGCGAGGACGGTGTCGAGGTGGTGAGCATCAACGGCTCCAAGGGCAAGCGCCTCACGACGACGCGCGACTGGGAGAGCGAGGCGTACGAGGACGCCCGGGACCTGCGGTCGGCGATCGAGTTGCTGATGTTCACGATGAAGCAGGGCTTCGGCTTCGACGAGGTCGCCCGCCGTGGCCTGACGAATGTGGAGGGCGAGCTGCTGGCGAAGATGCTCGCGTACAACCTCTGCCGGATGGCGCTCGCGCGAAGGAGCGCCACCGAGTCCGTCCGTGAGGTCGAGGCTGCGTCCGACGACGCACTCGCCGCCTGAAGGAACAGTCGCGTGAGGGGATGCGAACGCGCCTCGAAAGAGGGCCGCAGCGGCGAAGCGTTGCCTCGCGAGCACGGGAAGCATCGTGGGATCACTCGCGCCGCGACGGAACGCGCTCCGGCGTCACCGACCGACGACGAACGGGGACGAGAGCCGGGGCGTGTGGACCGCAGCGGAGTTGTCCGCGCTCACGATGAGACCTTTTCGGCGAGGGTCGAGCTACGCGTTGGAGGGAGCCGATTTGTGGCAGAGATAGAACGAGTGGGAGAGCTCGATCTCGCCGAGGTTCGCGCGAGCGTGGCGCGAACGGCGCGTGGCTCCGTCTGCAGCGAAGGCGACGGGCACCCACACCGGGCCTTCTACGTCGAGGAGGAGGTTCTGCCGCTCGCGCGTCAGCCGATGTTCCAACGACGCGATCCAGCCGTCGACGGTGCCCGCGCAGACGTAGGCGAGCATCGCGCCGAAGTTGTATGCGCTCGCATAACGCCCATCAAGAAAGCACCCCATCCCGTCCTTGCCGACATACTCCGAGAGCGCGTGGGAATCCCCGGTCCGCAGGGGCTTCGCCTCGACGAACAACTCCGGGCGCGGAGGGATGGTCATCTCGATCATGAGGTCCGCGCGGTCGCGTCGCTTGCCCGTCCGCTCGCTGTCATTTAGGGGCGTCTCCTCATGGCAACTGAAGTGCTCGCACCATGGCGGGCCGTCAGGCTCGCGGAGGACGGACCGGATCGCCGCGCAAAGGTGGCCCGTGATGGTGGGCTCCTCCTCTGCAGCGAGGGCGCCGCGGTCGAGGCGCGCGAAGCCTGCTGCGATGAGCGCGTGCGCGTGATCGAGAAACTGCGCTCGAAGGTCTGGTGCGCGCCTCGCCCAATCTCCCGCGACGACATTGATCTGGGGCGCCTTCACGCGTTGCTCCCAGCAGCGACCACCTCGGCGATCAGCGCGCCCGCGTCTGCGCGACCTTGGCTGCGTGTCCACGCGAGGCGCTGCAACGGCTTGAAGAACCACATCGCGTCGCCCTCGTACACGCGGAGGTTTCGGTCGAAGTAGATCCACTGCGGGTTCTCTCGGCGGACCCGTGCGTGCACCCGAGCAAGTGCCCGCGCGACGGGGCCGTCGGCGTCGACCACCCGCGCGAACGACGCGCCGTCCACGCGCGCCACCTGCGCGCAGGCGTACGCGTCGCCTCGCACCACGGTGACGCCGTGGTGAACCGCGCGCCGCTCGTCATAGAAAGCGTCGAGGCCCTGGCAGAGCGCCTCGGCGTAGTGTTGCAGGTCGTCGCCGTCGGGGGGCCCCACGGCCTCGGGGCGTGTGAGCCCGTCGACGAGGTGGAGCTTCACGTCCAACAGGTCATCGATGTGCCAACGGTCCGCTTCGCGGAGGTGAAGCGCCTTCGAGACCAGCTCGTCGAGGTCGCGGCGGAGGGTCGCGTATCGTGTCGCCGTCGTCGCGTCGGGCGCCTCGAAGACGGCGCGCGGCGTCGGCTCATCGGGCTGCTCCGGCACGTCGCGCCACATCGCCTTCGAGCACTGCGCCAGATCATCATGGAGCTCGACCCAGGCGCGGCGCTCCGCATCCGAGAGGAGGAGGAGGGGGTTCGGAGTGTTCATCAAACCGGTGAGGGTGATTCTCCCGCTCTTCACGCCCTCCTGCGGCGCCACCATGAACTGGAAGTATCTCGCCGCGCGGGAGTTGAGGTAGAGCGCCAGGGCCTTCGCGAGGTCACGGTCCGCGTCGGGCGCCGCGATCGACAGCGTGGGGTGGGTCACCAGCAGGAAGTCGTTGACGTACACGGCGAAGCGGTAGTCACGACTGACGATGACGTGGGGGCCTCGGCTCGCATGGACACCGCCGGTATGCCCCTCCGCGCGGAGGTACGCGCCGCCTGGAGGGATGGGGTCTGTGATTGCTACGGACGGGAACGAGTGGAATTGGCGTTGACCTTCGACGGCCTCCACAAGAAGCCGGTGCTTGCCAACGATCTCATCGTTCAAAGCTGCGCCGGGCGTACCAGCGGGGCGTAGCTCGACGCCGTCGTGCGCGACCCAACCACGAGATTTCATGTCTCCCAGCGTTGCTCCACATCGTGTCACCATGCGCTGGAGGAGGCGTTCATCGTAGGGCGACCCCCACATTGCGAGCTTCCACGTCAGCCCATCGCCCCGCGCGATCTCCGTCTGCCGAAGCTGAATCACCTCGCTCTGGTTGAGGCATAGTGTCCACACACGCGCGCGTCGGTCACCGCCCCCCACGGTGGCAGCTTGGTGAATCAGTAGGGGCGAGTACACCAGCGTGCGCCCGTCACCCTCCTCCGGCGCAGTCGCGCCGTACACGAGCACGGCCGCAGGCTGACTCGCTCGCCCATCGAAGAGCACCCGGCGCAGGTTGGCGAGGTTTGTCACCGCGTCGACCTTCAGCGCTCCAAAGAATCGCTTTCGGAAGACATTGCTGTCGGAGAAGAGCGTCATCCCCGGGAGCACGAAGCCCACGCGCCCGTCCGCACGCAGGTGTCGAGGGGCCTCCCAGGCGAACGCCTCCGCGACGCGCCCGGCAACCACCGGGCGATCCTTGTTTTCGTCGCGCTCGACCCACGCGAGGGCGTGCTCCTGGCCCTTGCCCGTGACCCCGACCCACGGGGGATTGCCGACGATCCAGTCGAAGCCGTCTCCACGCTGCGCGCGCCAGGTGCCCTCGACGTCGAAGAAGTCACCCACGAAGACGTTGCGCTCGTGGAGGGTCGGGAGTCTGAAACCGCGCGCCAACGAGAGTTCTGCGTCGGGGAGGTGGTCGAGCAGCGCCAGCGCGAGGCTGAACTCGGTCACCCGGCACGCGTCCTCGTTGGGGTCGATGCCGAAGATGTTCTCAGTGAGGAGCTCGCGGAGCTGCGCCGCCGTAGGGACCACGCCGGGGTGCGCCTCGCACCAGCGAGTGACGAGACGTCTAAAACACTGCACCAGGAATGCCCCCGACCCGCAGGAGGGGTCGAGCACTCGCGTCGAGGCCGTCATCGGGCGCGCGTCGTCGAGCTCGTTGAGCACGAAGTTCACGAGCGGGAGCGGCGTGTAGAAGGCCCCCGCCTCACGCCGCGTCGGGCCGTCGCCGAGCGCCTTCCTGGCCTGGCCGCGGAGCTTGTCGCGGTCCTCGTCCAGACGCGTGAGAAATTGCTCGTACACCACCGAGAGGGTCTCGACCGGAAGGTACGAAAAGTCGTACGCGCGGAAGTTGAGGTGCCGCTGGCCGCTCTGCACCTCGTCGCCCAGAAAGGCTCCTGCTACCGCGCGTACGTGCCGGTCGTGCGGCGCCTTCTCCCCCGTCCAGATCAGCGGAAACACCGATCCGTTCAGTCGCTCGTCGACGGCCTCGACGAGGCGCCGCAGGCCACGCACCGTCGCGTGGCGGCCGAAGGCTTCGGACTCGTTTACGCCCAGCGATGCGATGCGCCTCGCGTCGAGTACGCCCCGGTCGAGGAGGTGGCGGAGATACAGGAATCGCCCGATGAGCGCGTGGGCCGTCGGCGGCGGGAGGCCATCGCGCAGGAGCTCCTCACGCAAACTCCGCAGGTTGCGCAGGAGTCGCGCGTCGACGCGATGCTCCCCCGTCAACGCGTCGGCGCGGAGTCGCCACGGAACCCCCGCGTCGATCTGCTCGGCCCGGAGGTCGTCGAGCGCCGCACCCACCTCGTCGAGCCGCAGCGCCGCATGCAGCACGCCTCGCTGAGCGTCCGAGACCCCGGGCGCCTCGTAGCGGAAGCCCGTGCACACCCGCACCGCGTCGGGCATCGCCACCAAGAGAAACGGGGCGACGTCCTGGTTCCACACGCGCCGATGGATCTCATCAGCGGCCTCCTCGGAGGGGGCGTCGATCACGTAGGTGGTCGGCGTCGCGTCGTGGTTGGAGCGAAGCAGGTAGACACCCCAGAGCGCGCCCCCGAAATGTCGGCAGGCGTGCATCGTGCGACTGAGCGGGTGATCACGCAGCGCGAGCGCGCGCAGCGCATCCCCGGAGATCCAGCCCCCAGAGCCGTCGTAGCCGAGAGTCTTGCTGAGTTGCGCTGCGGTCATGGCTCGCTCGCGCGGGATAAAAGCGTCCCCGCGCCATCTACGTCAACGCCCATCGCTCACCCCCTCCCTGCTTCTTCAACACCGCGCGACGAGGCAGCGTGGTCCACGTATGGCCTGCGCAGAGCGCATGCAGGCGGCAGCCTCCCGGGGGGGCACTTGAAGGTGAAGTCAGCGGCCATGCGGACGAGAGCGCTCGGCGACAGGATCTCGACGAGCGGTGGGCGAGGCCCCTCCACCGCGAGGATCAGCCGCTTCATGACCTGACGGCGGGTGATGGGGTGACTGCACGCGCAGTCACCCCACCGCTACGCAGTCACCCCACCGGAGCGCGCAGTCACTCCATCACCCGCTCCTGCTGATCTCGCCCCCTCACCGCGAGCGCCAGCGCACCTTCGCCCGCTCGCCGAGGAGGTGGCTCACCGCGTCTCGCACCGCGCTCGCGGTCCACACGTCGGGCGACCCCACGATCACGAAATCATCGGGCGACGCCTCGCGCACGTCGAGGTTGGCCACGCTCCACGCGG
>JBPOHC010000892.1:0-15745 GCA_052035985.1 Myxococcota bacterium
CGAGGGGCCGCCGCGCTGCACGTCGAGAATGACCAGCGGGAGCTCGGCGATGCTCGCGAGGCCCAGGATCTCGGTCTTGAGCGAGAGGCCCGGCCCCGACGTGGCCGTCATGGCCTTCTTGCCCGCGAACGACGCGCCGAGCGACGCGCCGATGCCCGCGATCTCGTCTTCGGCCTGGAGGGCCACGCCGCCGTACTTCCACACCTCGGTGGTGAAGAACTGCATCACCTCGGACGAGGGCGTGATGGGATAACCCCCGAAGAACTCGCAGCCCGCGAAGATCGCCGCCGCCGCGCAGATGTCGTTGCCATCGGCCAGGAGCTTCGAAGAGGAACCGGCCGCGGGCGGAGCCATCACCCGCGGGGTCGCGAGCGGGTGCTCACGCGCGAACTCGGCGCCCATCGCGAAGGCGCGCTCGTTGGCCTGCACGAGCTCGTCGCCCTTCTTCGCGAACTTCTTTCGAATGCCTCGGAGGATCGACTCCGACGCGATGCCGAACCAGCCCGCGATGAGCCCGAGCACCACCGTGCTCTTGGCCTTCTCGGTGCCCGCGGCCTGCTTGGCGATTTCGCCGATCGGAACCGCGAAGACCTCCTTGGGAGCCACGCCCACGAGCGGGATCGCGTCGGGCGCCACGCCCGTCTTCTCCTCGTAGATCACCACCGTCGTGCCCGACACCGGGAGCTCGGCGCCGAACTTCAAGAAGTCCTCCCAGTTGAGCGCCACCGCGACGTCGAGCGCGCCGCCGGGGTTGAGCACCCGACGCGGCGAGAGCCGCACGCGACACGATGACTCTCCGCCGCGAACCTGAGAGCCGAAGCTCTTGGTCATCAGCGCGTAGTAGCCCTCGTACGCGGCCGCTGCGATGAGAGCCTCGCCAGCGCTGACGATGCCGTCGCCGCCGGAACCTGCCATCCCGATCACGAGATCTTCCATAACGTGCGCGGCGTCGAGCGCAACTCGCGTACCAGTCCGTGATTGCGTGCGTGGGGCGCTGTTCAATGTCGTGTCCATGAGCATCATTTTCGTGCGCGACGCACGGAAAGCCTCAATCCACGAACCGTGCGCACGGATGCACCTTGACAGGGCGTCACGGGGCCGCGTTGTGCGACGGCCTGCGAGAGGCGGCCGCGTGGTCGGCTTCTTGCTCTGCGTCGGCGCCCATGGCGACACACATCACCGACGCGTGCATCAACTGTGGGGCGTGCGTGCCCGAGTGCCCGAACGACGCGATCTCCGAGGGCGATGAGACCTACGTGATCGACCCCGAGCGTTGTACCGAATGCGTGGGCTTTCACGAGAAGGAAGCCTGCCAGGCCGTGTGTCCGGTAGAGTGCTGCCTCCCCAACCCCGACGTGACCGAGGCCGAGGCCGTGCTGCTCGCGCGGGCCCTCTCTCTCCACGGCGACGACGCGACGCTCAAGGCTGCCGCGGCGTCGGGCTCCTACCCCTCGCGCTTCAAGGCGTAGCGCGATCACCCCGAGGCGCGCCGATGCGATCCGCCTGGCTCTCTGGCCTTTCGTTCCTGATGGTCTCGACGCTCGTGGGCGTCGTGCTGCTTGTGGCCGCGAGGATCCTCCGCACGCGACCCCACGCTGAGAACCCGCTCAAGACGCGCACCTACGAGTGCGGCGAGGCCCCCGAGGGCACGGCGTGGATGCAGTTCCACGCGCGCTACTACGTGGTGGCCCTCTTCTTCGTCCTCTTCGACATCGAGGCGGTGTTCCTCTTCCCCTGGGCCGTCGCGCTGCGCGAGCTCGGGACGGGAGGCTTCATCGCCGCGATCTCCTTCGTGGCCGTGCTCATGCTCGGCTGGCTGTATGCGATCCGAAAGGACGCGCTCCGATGGCAGTGAGCGACTCTCCCGAGCGCCGTGATCTCCCGGTGCTCAACAACGCCGCGCCCGTCTTCGAATCCCCCGTCTACCGCACGCTCCTCTCGGCCCCCGGGCTCTCGGTGCTCGCGGGCGCGCTCGAAGACCTCCTCGCGTGGGGCACGCGCAACTCGCTGTGGGTGTTCCCCATGGCGACGAGCTGCTGCGGCATCGAGCTCATGGCCGCCGCCGCGAGCCGCGTCGACCTCGACCGCATGGGCACCATCGTCCGCGCGACGCCGCGTCAGGCCGACGTGATGGTCGTCGCGGGCACCATCACCGTGAAGATGGCGCCGCGCGTGAAGGCCCTCTGGGAGCAGATGCCCGAGCCGCGCTGGTGCATCGCGATGGGCTCCTGCGCGATCTCGGGCGACTTCTACCGCAACCTCTACTCGGTGATCCCGGGCATCGACACGGTGATCCCCGTCGACGTGTACGTGCCGGGCTGCCCGCCCAACCCCGAGGCGCTCATGCACGGCCTCCTGCGCCTGCAGGAGAAGATCAAGCACACGCGCGAGGGCACCTTCGTCTCGCCGACGCTCAACCCCGCGCTCCTCGTCGCGACGAGGCCCTCGATCGCGCGCGTCGTCGACGCGGAGCGCGACCCGTCGCTCTGCGATCAGCAGACCGAGTCCGCGGAGAACGCCACGGCCTCCGACCGTGACGACGAGCGCGCCGAAGGGGCGCCCGAGCTCGTGGCCTACGAAGCCGTCGCGCCTTCGGTGGGGCCGCACCCCGAGTTCGCGGACCTGCTCCGCGACGAGTTCGGCGTGACCGAGATCCCCACGAACGCGGCGCCCTTCGTGGAGCTTTCGAAGCACGTCGCGCTCGCGAAGCGGCTGCGCGCGCTCGGGTACAAGCAGCTCGTCTACATCGTCGCGTCGCACTACGCCGCGAAGACCGGCGCGAAGGCGTCGCCCGAGCGCTTCGAACTCGCCTGCGCCGTGAGGACCGTGGGCGAGGGGTCGCGCATCGCAGCGTGGCGCCTCGCGCTCGAGCCCGGCCAGGACGTGCCCACGCTCGTCGGCGTCTACGCGGGCGCCGACTGGCAGGAGCGAGCGCAGTACGACCTCTTGGGCGTGCGCTTCGAAGGTCACCCCGACCTGCGGCGCGTCATGATGCCCGAGAACTGGGTCGGTCACCCGCTCCGTAAAGACTACGCCGCAGACACCGCGTGCCCGCCATGGAGATGACCGTGCAGACCCAGAGCGCGAGGCGAGGGCGCGTCGACCCCCACCTCTCGATGCGCGACTACGACCCCGAGGCCGACCTCATGCTGCTGCACTTCGGGCCGCAGCACCCGTCGACGCACGGCGTCTTTCGAATGGACCTCCACCTCGACGGCGAGATCGTCGTCAAGGCCACGCCGTACATCGGCTACCTGCACCGCGCCGTCGAGAAGCTCTGCGAGAAGCTCACGTACGTGCAGCAGACGCCCATCGTCGACAAGAACGACTACGTGGCGCCCATGACCAACGAGCAGGCGCTCAACATGGCGTTCGAGAAGCTCCTCGGCGTCGAGGTGCCGCGCCGCGCCCGATGGATCAGGACGATCTTCGCGGAGCTTCAGCGCATCGCGTCGCACCTCCTGTGGCTCGGCACCTTCACGCTCGACCTCGGCGGCGCGCTCGGCGGCGGATCGACGCTGTTCATCTACACGTTCCGAGAGCGAGAGATGATCCTCGACCTCTTCGAGGACGTCACCGGATCGCGCTTCCACTACAACACGCACACGATCGGCGGGAACCGCCACGACCTGCCCGAGGGCTTCGCGACGAAGGTCAAGGCAGCCCTCGCGGAGATCGAGTCGCGCATCGAGGGCTACGAGTCGATGTCGCTCAACCACGGCATCTTCGTCGATCGCACGAAGGGCGTCGGCGTGCTCGACGGCGAGCTCGCCCTCGAGCTCGGAATCACCGGGCCCATTCTGCGCGCGTCGGGAATCGAGCACGACCTGCGCCGCGACGCGCCCTATCACGCGTACGACGAGCTCAAGCCCCGCGTGATCGTCGAGAAGGGCGGTGACTGCCTCGCCCGCGCGAAGGTGCGCATCGCCGAGATGAAGGACAGCATCCGCCTCGTGCGCGACGCCATCGACGGCGTCCCCGAGGGGCCCATCTGCGGCTTCAAGCCCATCCGTCAGGTGGGCCAGGTGAAGGCCACCGCGGGGCAGGTCTACGTCGGGATCGAGACGCCGCGCGGCGAGCTCGGGACCTTCGTGATCGCCTCGCCCGACAGCCCCACGACGCCGCATCGGATCAAGATCCGGCCGCCCTCGATGCACGCGCTCTCGGCCATTCCGTACATCGTGCCCGGGGCCACCGTGAGCGACGCCGTGGCGATCCTCGGGTCGCTCGACCCGATCATGGGGGAGGTCGATCGATGAACGCCCTCGCACACGGCGCCCTCTACGGCGTCATCATCATCCTCACGGTGCTCACCACCGTCGCGATGGGCGTGTGGTTCGAGCGCAAGTTCGCCGGCCGCATGCAGTCGCGCCTCGGTCCCACGATCGTCGGACCCGTGGGGCTCCTCCAGTCCGTCGCCGACGTGGTGAAGCTGCTCAACAAGGAGGACATCATCCCCCGCGACGCCGACCGCGGGCTCTTCATCCTGGCGCCTGTTCTCGCGGCGTTGCTCTCGCTCGGCGCGGCGGCGGTGGTGCCCTTCTCGGCGACGGCGATCGCGTCGGACCTCGACATCGGGGTCATCTGGGTCGTCGCGCTCGGCGGTCTCACGGTCTTCTCGACCTTCGCCGCGGGCTGGGGGAGCAACAACAAGTTCGCGCTCATCGGCGGCATGCGCGGCATCGCGCAGTCGGTGTCGTACGGCGTTCCGCTGGTGCTCTCGGTGCTCGTGCCGGTGATCCTCGCGGGCTCGATGTCGCTCTCGGGCATCGTCGCGTGGCAGATGAGCCACCACTGGTTCGCGCTCTGGCCGGTGATCCCGGGCCTGCCCGCGTTCGTGCTGTTCTTCATGGCGATGCTCGCGGAGTCGAACCGCATCCCCTTCGACATCCCCGAGGCCGAGAGCGAGCTCGTGGCGGGCATCACCACGGAGTACACCGGCGCGCGCTTCGTGCTGTTCTACATGGCCGAGTACGTCCACACGCTGGTGGGCTCGGCCGTCGCGTCGGCGCTCTTTCTCGGCGGGTGGGACGGCCCCATCGCGCCGGGTCTGCACTGGATGGTGGTGAAGACCCTCGTGCTCTTCGCCGCGGTCTACTGGATCCGCTGGTCGCTGCTCCGTTACCGCTCCGATCAGCTCATGGCCCTCTGCTGGAGGCGCCTCACGCCGCTCGGCGTCGTGCTCGTGCTCATCGCCGCGACGTGGGCGCTCTTCGTCTCTGGAGGCCCGGCATGAAGACCCTCCTCGATTCCATCAAGGCCCTCAAGACCACGATCTCGAACATCCTCCGCCCGCCGGTGACCTTCGAGTTCCCCGACGTGATTCGTCCGCGCGCGGTTCGGTATCGCGCGAGCTTCGCGCTGCCCGACGACGAGCACGGCGAGGTCGGCTGCATCGCATGCATGGCCTGCGAGAAGATCTGCCCCTCGCAGATCATCAAGATCAAGAGCACCGGCAAGCGCGAGTCGACGGTCACCGGGAAGAAGCGCCAGTACTCCGACGAGTTCACCCTCGACCTCGCGGCCTGCATCCAGTGCGAGCTCTGCGTGCAGGTCTGCAACTCCGACGCGATCATCATGGTGCGCGAGCCCGAGCAGCCCGCCTACGCGCGCGAAGACCTCGTGCTCGACCTCGAGAAGCTGCGCGCCAACTTCCACAACCGCACCGCGGCCTGGGGCAAGGGGACGCTCCTTCAAGAGATGCAGGAGTCGAAGCCCAAGGCCGAGCCCAAGCCCAAGGCCGAAGCGAAGCCCGCTGAAGCGAAGCCCGCTGAAGCGAAGCCTGTGGATCCGTCGACCGCGGAGGCGAAGGCGACCGAAGCGAAGCCCGCGGTCGGAAAGCCCGCTGAGGCGAAGCCCGCCGACGCGAAACCCGCAGAAACAAAGCCCGCTGAAGCGAAGCCCGCCGAGGTCGCACCCGTCGCCACGGGCGAGGGAGGCGCGTGATGGAGACCACCTTCTTCGCCGTTCTCGCGGCCTGCGCGCTGATCCCCGGGTTCTTCGCTGTGCGCGGTTCGAACCTCGTTCACGCCGCGCTCTGGCTCGGCGCTTCGTTGCTCGCGACGGCCGGGATCTACGCCACGCTCGGCGCGTCGTTCCTCGCGGGCGTGCAGGTGCTCGTGTACGTCGGCGGCATCGTCACGCTGATGATCTTCGGCGTGATGATCACGCGTCGACATGAGGGCCTCATCGCCCCGGCGGAGTCGCGCAACACGGGGCGCGCCGCAGCAGTCGCGATCACCCTCTTCGGCGTCGTCGCGCAGGCGATCAACGCCACCGACGGACTCGACGCGCCGCTCAGCGCGCCCGTCAGCAGCAACTCGCCGGGCCTCGGTCGGCTGCTCGTGGTCGACCACGTGCTGGCCTTCGAAGCGCTGTCGCTCCTCCTGCTCGCCGCGATCGTGGGGGCCGTGGTCATCGCGCGTCGACGCGATCCGCCCGATGAGCGCGGAAGCGAGGTGGCGTCATGACCCTCGCGAGCTGCCTCACCCTCGCCGCGGCGCTCTTCTCGCTCGGCGTATTCGGCCTCCTCACGCGGCGCCAGGCCGTCGCGGTGCTCCTCTCGGTGGAGCTCATGGCCAACGCGGCGAACCTCTGCTTCGTGGCCTTCAGCCGCTTCCGCGGTGACGGCGTCGGAGAGGCCCTCGCCGTGTTCTCCCTCGCGCTCACCGTCGCCGAGGTCGCCGTGGGCCTCGCCCTCGTGATCCTCCTCTACCGCGCGCACGGCGACACGCGCGTCGACCTCGCCAGCGAGATGAAGCAATGAGCCCCGCCTCGTCGTACGCCCTCGTCGCGGTCATCGCGCCCGCGCTCGCGGCCCTCGTCCTCGCGGCCCTTCCCCGGCTGCGCCATCAAGGGACGCCCGCCGCGGTCCTCTGCATCGCGGGCTCCCTCGCGTCGTTCGGGTCGGCGCTCGCCGCGCTCTCTCAGATCATGCACGCCCCTGCGGCGCAGGTGTGGTCGCGTCCGTGGCTCGAGGCCGCGGGACGCTCCGTGGTCGACGTCGGCGTGAACGTCGACGGCGTCTCGGCGCCGATGCTCGTGGTGGTGACCCTCGTCGCCCTCTGCGTGCAGATCTTCTCGATCGGGTACATGCACGACGAGCCGCCCGCGGCCTTCGGGCGGTACTTCACGTATCACGCGCTCTTCCTCTTCAGCATGAACGTGCTGGTGATCGCGCCGAACCTCCTCCAGCTCTTCGCGGGGTGGGAGCTCGTCGGCGTCACGAGCTACCTGCTCATCGGGTTCTACTTCCGCAAGCCGAGCGCGGCGCACGCGGCGGTGAAGGCGTTCTGGGTGACGCGCTTCGCCGACATGGGCTTTCTCTTCGGCCTCCTCGCGCTCTTCACGGCGAGCGGGTCCTTCGGCTGGGGCGCGCAGCTCTCGCCCGACGTGGCGACCTTCGTCACGCTGATGCTCTTCCTCGCGGTGGTGGGCAAGAGCGCGCAGTTCCCGCTGCACATCTGGCTCCCCAACGCGATGGAGGGCCCGACGCCCGTCTCCGCGCTCCTCCACGCCGCCACGATGGTGGCCGCGGGCGTGTTCCTCGTGGTGAGGGCCTCGCCGCTCTTCGCGCAGTCTGAGACCACGCGCACGGTGATGCTGGTCACGGGCTCGGTGACGGCGCTCTTCGCGGCGCTCCTCGCGCTCGTGCAGACAGACATCAAGAAGGTGCTCGCCTACTCGACCTGCTCGCAGCTCGGCTACATGGTCGCCGCGCTCGGCGCGGGGTCGGTCTTCGGCGGGTTCTTTCATCTCACGACGCACGCGTTCTTCAAGGCCCTGCTCTTCCTCGCGGCGGGCAGCGTCATTCACGCCGTGCATGACAACGAGATGAGCTCGATGGGAGGGCTCGCGAAGCGCATGCCCCTCACCGCGGGAGCCTTCATCATCGGCTCCCTCGCGCTCGCGGGCGTCCCCGGCCTCGCGGGCTTCTTCAGCAAGGACCTCGTCCTCGAAGCCGTCGAGGGCAAGCTCGGCTCGCTCCCCTGGATCGCGCTGCTCGTCACGGCCTTTCTCACGGCGTTCTACATGGGCCGCGTGGTCTTCGTGACCTTCTTCGGCGCGCCCTCGACGGACCACGCCGCGCACGCGCACGAGCACGGCTGGTCGATGCGTGGTCCCCTGGTGCTCCTCGCGACGCTCTCGGTCGTCGCGGGCTACTTCGGCGGCGATCTCGCGCACCTCGGCGGCCACGAGTACCACTTTCACTTCACGGGCGGCGCCGCGCTCGCTTCGGGGCTCGGCCTCGCGGGCATCGCGCTCGCGTACATGGTCTACGGCCGCGGACCTCGCGAGACGCCCGCGGTGATCGCCACGATCGACGGCATCGCGCAGTCGCGCGCGGTCAACCGCTTCTACGAGTTCGGCTTCCGTCGCGTCACGCTCGTCGCGGCCGACATCCTGGCCTGGATCGACCGCTACGTCGTCGACGGGCTCATCAACATGACGGGCTACGTGACCCTCAGGCTCGGCCAGCGAGCGCGGAGCATCCAGACCGGCGAGGCGCCTGACTACGTGCTCGCGGTGGTGCTCGGCGTCGTGGCGATGGCCGCGTGGGTGGTGGTGCAATGACCGCGCATCTTCTCTCGCTCATCGTCGCCGCCCCGGCCCTCGCGGCCCTGGTGGTGATGTTCCTCCCGACGACCGCGCGCCTCGGCATCCGCGTCGTTTCGCTCGTCGGCGCGCTCGTCTCGTTCGCGGGGAGCGTCGTCGCGCTGACCTCGTACGACCGCCACGCGGGCGGGCTCCAGTTCGTCGAGGACTACGCGCTCGTGCCCTCGATGGGCATCCACCTGCGCCTCGCGCTCGACGGGTGGGGCGGGCCGCTCCTGCTCCTCACGGGCATCATCATCGTGGCGGGCGTGCTCGCGAGCTGGACCCTGGCGAGCCGCGAGCGCGAGTACTTCGTGCTGCTGCTCGTGCTGGTGTCGGGCGTCTTCGGGGTCTTCGTCTCACAAGACCTCATGGTGTTCTTCCTCTTCTATGAAATCGCCGTGCTGCCGATGTACCTGCTCATCGGCATCTGGGGCGCGAGCCACGCGGTGCCCGCGAAGGGACCCTTCGCGCGCGTCTGGTCGCTCTTCTCGGTCGGCGACAAGCAGTACGCCGCGATGAAGCTCACGCTGATGCTCCTCGTGGGCTCGGCGGCGATCCTCGTCGCGATCTTCGCGATGTACATCGCGTCGGGCGCGCGGAGCTTCGACCTCGCGGACCTCGCCGCGGCCCACTACGACCGGAGGCTCCAGATCGTGGTGTTTCCGCTCGTGTGGCTCGGCTTCGGCACGCTCGCGGGCGTGTTTCCGTTCCACACCTGGTCGCCCGACGGACACGCGTCTGCGCCCACGGCCGTGTCGATGCTCCACGCGGGCGTGCTGATGAAGCTCGGCGCCTTCGGCGTGATGCGCATCGGCATGGTGCTCCTGCCCGAGGGGGCCAACGCGTGGATGCCCGTGGTCGGCGGCGTGGCGGCGCTCAACGTGCTCTACGGCGCGTTCTGCGCGATGAGCCAGACGGACCTCAAGTACATCATCGCGTACAGCTCCGTGAGCCACATGGGCGTGGTGATGCTCGGCGCCGCGACGCTCACCCCCGAGGGGTGGAACGGCGCGGTGTTTCAGATGGTCGCCCACGGCATCATGACGGGCCTGTTCTTCTCGCTCGTCGGGCTCGTCTACGAGCGCGCACACACCCGCGCGGTGCCGCTCATGGGAGGCTTCGCCAACGTGATGCCCGGCGTCGCGGCGTTCTTCACGCTCGCGTGTCTGTCATCCCTCGGGCTCCCCGGAACGGCGGGCTTCGTGTCGGAGTTCCTGGTGTTCCTCGGCGCATGGCACAGCGGTCACCTCGCGTGGGCGATCCCCGGTGTGGTGGGCGCGTTCATCACCGCGATCTACGTGCTCCGCGCCACGCGCGCGATCTTCTGGGGACCCGGTCCCAGCGAGCGCTTCCACGAGCTCACCGACGCGAAGGGGACCGAGTGGGCCGCGCCCATCATCCTCGGCGTGTGCCTCGTGCTCTTCGGCCTCTGGCCCAGGCTCATCCTCGACTCCATCGACACGGGCAGCACCGTCTGGCTCGCCCGCCTCATCACCTCCGGAGGGAACGCGCCGTGAGCGACCTTCAGACCCTCTGGCTCCCGCTCGCAGTTGCCTCGCTGACCGTGCTCGCGCTGCTCGTCGACGCGATGTCCGTTCCGTCTGCGTCGACGGGTCGCACCGTCGCGGGCCTCGTGATCGCGGGGCTCACCGCGACGCTCGTCGCGAGCTTCTTCATCAACGCCTCGGGCACCGCGGCGCACGGCGTCTACGAAGCCTCCGCGTGGACGGTCTCGCTCCAGCGGCTCTTTCTCGCTGCGGGCGTGATCGCGGCGCTCGGCGGCGTGGATCACGTCTCGGCGCGCGCGCCGAAGCGTGCTGGCGAATACTGGCTGCTGCTCCTGTCGAGCATCACGGGCATGGCGCTCCTCGCGGGGGCGCGAGACCTCATCCTCCTCGTGGTCTCGTTCGAGCTGATGGGCATTCCGCTCTACGTGCTCGCGTCGTTCGCGAAGACCGACAGCGCGACGCCCGGCGTGAAGGATCGTCGTCCCTCCGAGGCGGGGCTCAAGCTCTACCTCGTGGGCGCGACGAGCACGGCGGTGACGCTCTTCGGCCTCGCGCTCCTCACGGGGATGACCGGCACGACGCGCCTCGACGCGCTCGCCGCCACGCAGATGCAGCCCCTCGCGACGCTCGGCGCGGTGCTGATGCTCGCGGGCTTCGGCTACAAGGTCGGCGTCGTCCCGTTTCACATGTGGGTGCCCGACACGTACCAGGGCGCCTGGACGCCCTTCGTCGCGTTCCTCTCCGTCGCGCCGAAGGCTGCGGGCGTCGCGGCGCTCTCGCAGGTGTTCGTGTACGGCCTCGGCGCGCAGCACGACCGCTGGCTCCCCGCGCTGATGATGCTCTCGTTCCTCTCGATGGCGGTGGGCAACCTGCTCGCGCTGCCGCAGACCGACGTGCGCAGGCTCCTCGGGTACTCGGGCGTCGCGCAGATGGGCTACGCGCTCCTCGGCGTGGCCGCGATCGGCGAGATGGGCGCGGGGATGACCCTGTTCTTCCTCACGTCGTACGTGTTCACGAACATGGGCGCCTTCCTCGTGCTGCACGCGGTGGCTGAGGGCGGCGGAAGCCACGACCTCGACGGTCTGCGCGGCCTCTCGTCGCGCGCGCCGGGCCTCGCGGCGGCGCTCCTCTGCTTCCTCCTCTCGCTCGCTGGAATCCCCTTCGTCGTAGGCTTCTGGGCGAAGCTCTACGTCTTCCTCGCGGCGTGGCACGCGGGCCTCGTGAGCCTCGTCGTGGCGGGCGTCGCGCTCGCGGCGCTCGGCATCTTCTACTACCTCCAGGTGCTCCGCGCGGCCTACATGACCGACGCGCGCGGCCTCGAAGGTCCGACGATGACCCCCGCGCTCAAGCTCGCGATCGGCCTCTGTCTCGCGGCCGTCGTGGGCTTCGGCCTCTGGCCCGGACCGCTCGTCGAAAGCTCCGCGCGCGCCGCGCACGCGCTCCTCTCGCACGGCACGACCCTCGCGCTCTCCGCGCGCTGATCCTCGTCCAATCCGATTCGCTACGGACCCGTCGGTCGCCGCAACGGGATGCGGCAGATGTATGCGGTCGACGCGATGGCCGCGAGGCGCTCGCCGCCGACCGCGACCACGAGTTCGAAGCGGTGGTACGTGAGTCCGCCGCCGAGGTTGATGGCGCGCCCCGCGTACTCGATTGCGAGCGTGCGACGGGCGTGAGGCGCGAGCGTGATGCGCCGCGCGGAGGTGACCGAGAGGCGCTCGCGCAGCCCCTCGTTGCCGAGCGACCACAGCGCGACGACGTCGACGACGCGGGGCGCGTCGGTGAGGTTGCTGAGCACGTACTCGGGCTCGCGCGGAACGTCGGTGCTCGACGAGCGCGCGAGGCCGACGAGTCGAACGCCCGCTGCCGCGCGTGAGGTCCAGCGAGGCGGATTTGCGAACGCGTGATCGGGCGCGAAGAACGCGAGGAGCGAGACGAGGGCGACGAGGCGGGCGCGCACGCGAGGACGATACTCCGAGCGTTGCGGGCTGTGGGGGCTGGGAGGGGGGTCAGAGTATGTCCGGACGACCGAAGTGACGATGGCGGGTGGGCCTCGAGTGTGGCAGACGGGGCGCTCGACACGGGAGGAAGGACATCGATGGACCCCGAAGAAGACACGTCTCAGAGCGACGCGGATCTCACGCTGCGCCACGTGACGCACCGGTTTCCCGACGACCTCGCGCGGGCGTTGCTACCGGGCGCGGCGTCGTTGACCGGCTGCGAGTGGCTCGACACGCAGCTCACCGCGCGAGAGCGGCGCATGGACAAATGCCTCCGGGTCGTCGCGGACGGGGTGGCCCGTGTCGAACACGTCGAGTGGCAGACGCGGTGGACGCGCGACCTGACGCTGCGCGCGTTCGAGTATCACGCGCTCGCGACGTTGGCGCTTCACGGCGCGGCGAAGCGGAGGGAGGCGGTGCCGCGCGTGCGGACCACGGTGGTGCTGCTCGGCGGGCGGAGGGTGTCGCCCTGGCCGCGCGAGCGTCGCTTCCGGACGACGCCCGAGGGCGAGCGGTTCTCGGGGCTGCGCGTGCGCGTCGACGCGGTGTATCAGCGCTCGCTCGCGGAGCTCGCCGCTCGACACGCGCCGCTGTGGATGGTGTTCGCGCCGCTGGCCTCGGACGCGACGCCTGACGCGATGGGGGCGGTCTTGCGCGAGCTTCGCCGTCGCACCTCGCGGGCTCGCTACGAGGAGCTGGCCGTCGCGATGACGGTGCTCGCCGACGCCGACACGAGGGGGCGTGGACTGCGAGAGATCATCACGGCACACTTGCCAGAGGAGCTGGTCATGCAGAGCTGGGTCTACAAACAGGGCGAGGCGAGAGGCATCGAGAAGGGCGTCGAGAAGGGCATCGAGAAGGGCATCGAGAAGGGCCGCCTCGACACCCTTCGCCAGTCCATCGAGGTCGTGCTCTCGACGCGGGGACTGAAGCTCTCCTCCGCGCGCCGCGCGCAGCTCGACGCAGAGGCGCGCGCTGACGTGCTCCAACGCTGGCTCTCGCGCGCGAGCACCGCGACACGCGTGGTCGACGTCTTCGCCGAAGACCGCTGATCAGCGCTCCGTCTCCCCCGACGCTTCGAAGAACTACCCGAAGGCCCCGCGAGAAGGAAGCTCGTTTCGTTGGAGGACGTGTGGCAGTCACTCCATCATGGGCGAAGCTACGCCGACGCGATCGATCGAGCGCATCCGCGCGGTGCGAGGCACCGTTCCCGACACCTGGGTGATGCCGTCTCAACACGCGCTCCTCGGGCTGCTCCTCGGGACCCGAGGAACGACCGGCTTCGCGACCCGCGCGCTTCGCGATGACGCGCGGCTCTGGGAGGCGTACTGGCGCGATGAGCTCTCGCTCGACGATACCGTGCGCGTCGGCCATCGCGTCGCGACCGTGGGGAGGCTGCTCGCCGCGTCGCTCCTCCCCGAGCGCGTGCGCCCGGAGCCTCTCGCGGAACCGTGGACCGCTCCGCGTGTGCAGCGCTGGTTGCGAGAGGTCGCGAGGGTCACGCACGTCGAGGTCGCGGCGCGATGTTCGACCGCGCTCGAAGCGCTCGGTGCTACGTGGCTCGGCCGCTCGGGCGCGTCGCCGTGCATCGACGACCTGCGAGCTCCTCCGACGAAGTGGGCGACGATCGCCGCAGCGCAGGCGCGCGTGGCCGGGGTCGAGGCGGAGTACGTCGATGGGTTGATCACCGACGGCGAGCGCTACAACAGGAACGTCGACTGCTGGTCAGCGCTGACCGAAGAGGTCGTGCGAGCAGCCCTCGAAACGAGCGACGGCAGCGTGTTCGACGTGATGGCCCGGTCGAGCCGCGGAGGTCGAACGCAGGTGCATCGTCGAATGCGCGCGATGGTGGGGCTCGTCGCGAAGAGCTCGGGCGAGATCGTCGAGCGTCCGGTGCTTCACTCGTCTGGCGAGGGACTCGACGCGCATGAGGGCTTTCTCCTCGCGGTGTCGTCGCGCGCGGGTGAACTCGGAGAGCGACGGCGCCTCGGCGAGATCGACGCGCTCTTCGAGGAACTCTGCGCGGCGCTCGGCCCGTGGACGGTGACCTCCCTCGACTGCGGTGACGACGTCGGCGAGACGCTGTCGGAGCCGCTCGATCCGTATGTGTTGCGCGCGCCGCTCTACGATCGCGTCGAGGGGCGCACCCTCACGCGCGACGTCGTGAACCTCGACAGTGACGTGGTGGCGCGACGCGGTGAGGTCGTCGGTCACGCCCATCGCGCGCGGTGGATCGGGGTGCGCGAGGCGTCCGTACGATCGGTGTCGACGTGTCGAGAGACCGACGGAGTGTGCGCGCGGTGTTACGGGCGAGACCCCGACGATGCTGGCGCCATTCATGTCGGTGAGCGCGTGGGCCTTCGCGCTGCGTGGGCGCTGGCGAGCGTCGTGGCGAGGCTCCCCGCGCGGTGGACCGTGTGGATCCAGATCGGCGGGGAGCGAGCACCCGATCGGTGTCGTCGCGCGGGTCGTGACGGACGCGTGCGCTTCGCCGATGACCTGTTCGCGAAGGGGCGCGCGCTCCGCGTCGGCGTCATCGAGGTCGTCGGTGACGATGGAGCGTGTGACGCGGCGCTCGTCAATGAAGGTGACGTGCTGTCGGTGGGCAACGGCGAGCGCGTGCTCGCGGGAACGCCCCTGGTGACCTTCGATGTCTCGTACGAACGACCTCTCGTCGTGTCGATTCCCGTGGGCGTGAAGGCTCGGGTCGAGCTGCCTCCTGATGCCGCGCCAGGAGCGCTGGCGGAGCTTCCCGATGAGCGTACGGGGTGCAGTGCGTGCTTCGTTTCGGCGAGCGGAGACCTCGACCTCACCCTCCGCGCGATCGATGATCCGACACGCGCGTGGACGATGCGCGTCGAAGCCGGTAGCCGACTCGACGCGTCGATCGGCGCGGTGGTCGAACGGGGGGATCTCCTCGCGGCGAAGATCCTTCGTCGACCGTATTGGGAGCACTTTCAGGAGGGGCTCTCGGAGCTGCGGTTGAAGCTCGATCTCGATGACGTGACCTGGCGAGGCGCGTCGGAGAAGCTCGCTCGCTTCGATGGCGTCGTGACGGAGGTGATCCGAAACCGCGCGTTCGTGGTGAGGGGCGCCAGCGGGCAGACGCAGCGGGTATCAACGCAGCACACGTGGGCGAGGCGTGAGGGCGACGTCGTGCGCGCAGGAGATGTGCTGGTCGACGGCGGTGAGAACGTCCCGCAGCGCCTCCGCATCTTCGGTGAGGCTTACGTCGCAGAGCGACTCATCGGGCGCCTCGAAAGTCACGCCGCGTGGGGCGGTCTGCACGCGCCTCGCGTTCACTGGGAGCTCATCGCGCGCGCGATGCTCGCGTGGCGGAGAGTCAGAGCGCCCGGTGACACCGGAATGCTGCGAAACAAGGTGTATTCGCTCGCGGAGTGCGCGCGCATCCAGCGCGAGACCGTGGCGCGAGGAGGCGCTCCCGCGGAGCTCGCGACCGTGATCCGCGGGATCGGTCGCATGGCCGGTCGACGATGGAGGCTCTCGCGGCGCGATCGCATGGAGGCCCGCGCGGACTACGAGCGCGAGTGCCGAAGACCGCGTTCGAGGACGTAGAAGAGCAGCAACCCCAGCTCGCAGAAGACGATCACCAGCAGCCACGGTTCGACGTGGAGGGCC
>JBPOHC010000744.1:0-11026 GCA_052035985.1 Myxococcota bacterium
TCCGTCGGAACCGTGCCCACGTCGCCTCGGAACGGTGCCCGAGTGCTCCGGAACGATGCCCACGTCAGGCCGGAATCAGTGCCCACGTGCGATCGGAATCGGTGCCCAGGTGCGCCCGGAATACGCAAGCGAAACGCGAAGTCTTTTCGCGGGAGCTACGAGCGCCGCCTTCTCCCGAGGTCGCACGCCAGGGACGTCGTGGGGCACAGGCGGTCGCGAAGGAGCACTAGGGCGACCGACTCTCGCCGGAGCCCCGCGGCCACGCGAGGGAACGACTCTCGCAGCGAGGCGCGCAGCCCCCCGAGAGCCTGGTCAAGAGCCTCGACATCGCCGCGCGTGCAGCGCAGCGTGAGCACGACGGTGTCCTCGTCAGCTGGCGCAGGAGCGCCGCCCGCGTTCGGCTCCCCGTCGGGTGGTGTGACCCATGCCCGCAGGCCGGCAGGTTCGCGAGCGAAGGGAAGGGGAATGATTGGATGTGCAACAGACGGGTGGGGGCACGCTCGTAGAACGCTGACGGACGTCAAACGCCACCCGGGCCGCGCTGGGTGGAGGGGAGGCGCGCGAAGAACCCGAGGAGCGCGCCAAGGTCGGGCGGCTTGAGGAGCGCCGCGAGGGTCGCGTACCAGCAGGACGGCGGGAGTGCTGCCGCATCGCGAAGGCCATCACGCTCGTCGCCCACGAGACGAACTCCGACTCCGACGTGCCTTCGCCACAGAGCGTCTAGCGGGTGATTACCTCGCCGCGACGCCCGTTGTCGGGAACGCGTAACCGCAATCTCAACTCCCGCTCGACCCCCACTCCGGGGTCGGGCGGTTCTTTTTCTTCGTGGCGCAGTCAGAAGTCAACGACGAGCCGCGTCCAGAAGGCAGAGAGACGCCACCGCCAGAGAATGTCACACGGCCCATGTCAAAAATTTGCGTGGGCACCGCGGCGTGGCTATTCGATGCGTGGCCCTACTTTCTTGACAATATAGTGTAGCGTCACCACTCTGGAGGGTGAGAATCAAGCTGGAGCTCCAGACCCGAAGGGGATCTCTCCAGTGCGTCTCCTGATTGCGGGACTACCCGCGACGAAAGACTTCTATGGCGAACATTCAAAAGCAGATCGTGCAATACGACGAAGCCATCCGCCTCACGCGGTACGGCGAGAACGCGACCCTCGTGAAGAAGCGCAATGCGGTGCTCAACAGGCTCCGTGATGAGTTCGCGGAGATGCGCAAGAACGGCCGCGAGGTGCCCACGTTCGAATGGTTCAACCAGGGCAGCTACGAGATGGGGACGGGGATCAACCCCACCAACGGTGACTACGACATCGACGTGGGGCTGGACTTCAACACCACGAAGGAAACCTATCCGGACCCGGTGAAGCTCAAGGAGCTGGTGCACGAGGCGCTCGAGGACCACACGCCTCTCGGGACGACGATCCGGCGCTCCTGCGTGACGGTGAACTACCAGATCGATGGCGAGCAGGCCTACCACGTCGACCTCGCCGTCTACGCCTGCGCCAACGTCGAGGCCACTCCGCACACCCTCTATCTCGCGAAGGGCAAGCAGCACTCTGAGGCGGCGCACCGCTTCTGGGAGTCGTCCGATCCGAAGGGCCTTACGACGTGGGTCGAGAACCGCTTCGAAAACGAGGCAGAGAAGCAGTTTCTGCGCGCGGTACGCATCCTCAAGGGCTGGAAGTCGTACCTCTTCGACCACAACGGTAACGGTGCGCCCCCGGGCATCGGTCTCACCATCGCCGCTGGCTGCTGGTTTCAGCCCGAGGTCACCACCGATCCTGTCACCAAGGTTACGACCTGCGATGACCGCAAGGCGCTGCGTAACCTGATCGACATGATGATCCGGAGCTTCACGACCATTGCCTCCGTCGAGAATCCCGGTCAGATGGCGGTGCGACTCACGGTGTCTCTGCCGGTCTCGCCGAGGAACGACGTGTTCAAGCGGATGACGGAGGGACAGATGGCGACCCTCAAGATGCGCCTCGAAAAGCTCCGCGAAGTGCTCGACGAAGTGGCTATCGAGGAAGACCCGGTCGAAGCGTGCAAGAAGATGCAGAAGCAGTTCGGCGACCGCTTCCCGGTGCCCGCGAAGGAGGACACCGCACAGTCCCGCGGGCGCGCCATCACGTCGTCGGGGGTGTCGGCGTAGCTGTATGGTCAACGCCGCAGAACCGACAGATGCGCCGCCAGAAGCGCTCCTCCATGTGGAGGGGCTGCTTTCGGATGTGCGCCCTCTTCAGGCAGGCGCGTCGTGGCTCGTGAAGCGCCAGCTCGTCGCGGCGGTGGAAGGGACGCTGACCCTTGCGGATCGCGAGGTGTCGGTGCAGGTCGGGCTCCCGATCGACTTC
This sequence comes from Myxococcota bacterium, assembly GCA_052035985.1. Classification (GTDB taxonomy): domain Bacteria; phylum Myxococcota_A; class Polyangia; order Polyangiales; genus CAISKJ01. The sequence goes on from JBPOHC010000744.1 coordinate 2,353, forward strand.
CCTCGTAGCCTGCCGGTCATCGGTGTCGATCCGGACGGCGAACTCGCTGGACTCCCACACGTCGAGCCCGATGGTGTTGTCTGCTACGACGCACGTGACGAGCCGCTCCTCGATCATCGCAATCCGCGCGGAATCGTGTCGGAAGCGCTCGGTCTCGCGGCGGGCACGCTGAACAGGGGGCTCCACGGTGATCGCGCGACGGAGTACGCGAACGAGATCGTGGCATACTGGCGGACCTGCCACCCCGACGCGCCGCGGATCGTGAGCGTCCTCGACCCGAACGACGAGCCCCGTCTCGTGACTGCCTTCTTCCGACAAGGCGAGCGCATCACCCTCGCCGATGACCCCGCGATGTTCGCGTCCTTCCGTGAGGGCCGGAACGTTCAGCATCTGTCCTTCGCGAACGCCGTCTACGTGCCCATCGAACCCGCCTCGATGAATCCCAGGTTTCACCCTCGCGATCTCGCGACTCCAGACGGGGTGCGCACGTTCGTGCTCCCCGTTCTCCAGCGGGACAAAGACCTCTGGCGCAGAGTCCTCGGGCGTTGCCGCAGCGATGAGGTGGTCGTCGCACTGGGCGTCCATCGTCCGGCTGGCCGCCGCGGGCTCGTGGGACTGCTCATGAAGCGCGGGAAGGATGCGCACCCGCTCGACCCCGATCGCCTGGAGGCGCACCAAATCACGCCCGTCTGGATTGTGCCTGCGGACCGGGGCTTCCTCGTCCCTCGTGGCGGCGCCGATCTTGATCTCGCGAAACGTCGTGTCCTCGTGATTGGCTGCGGGGCGGTGGGTGGCCATGTAGCGTACAACCTGGTGAAGGCTGGCGTCGGGGAGATCCATCTCCTCGACCCCGAGCGGTTTGAGTACGCCAACACCTTCCGTCACGTTTGCGGGCGGACTCACGTTGGATGCGCGAAGGTCGATGGGCTGCGTTTCGAGATGGAGCGCCTCTGGCCCTTCGTGAAGGTCGTGCCTCACGTCGCCGACGTGCTCGGGTGGATGCGGGAAAACCCCTCAGGGTTCAATGACTTCGACCTCGTGGTCTCCGCGATTGGGAACCCCACCGTCGAGCAGCGCGTGAACGAGGTGATCTACGCCGATGCGAGCGCGCCGCCCGTCATGTTCGCGTGGCTTGAGCCCCTCGGCCTCGGCGGGCACGTCCTCCTGACACACACCGGGGCCGCCCACCGTGGCTGCTTCGAGTGCCTCTACCACCACGCAGGCGATGACAACTCGCTCGTCTGCCGCACGGCCTTCGCAAGGCCAGGTGCGCGATACACCCGAGACATGATGGGCTGTGGCAGTCAACATATGGCTTTCGGCGACCTCGATGCCCAAAGGACCGCGGCATACGTCGCGCGTCGGGCGGTCGATGTCCTCCGAGGCGTGGTCAAAGAGGGCGAACTCGTCTCATGGAAGGGACCTGCAGACGCCTTTCGCGCTGCGGGTTTCACCACGACGCCGCGATATGACCAGGGCGCGACGGAGGAAACGCTCCCGGGCTCTGTCATTGTTCGACCCGATTGCTACGTATGCCAGATGCCATGATCACGCGCCCACGCTTCCGTCGCCCGGACGGCACGGTGCTCGTCATCGGCGACGAGGCGCTCGCGACCATGCTCCGCTTCCGACAGACGAAGCGACTCTCCTCGGAGGCGGGTGGCGTTCTTCTCGGACGCCACTTACTTGATGTGTCACATGTCGTCGTTGATGAGGTCACGGTCCCGATGAAGAGGGACTGTCGCTTCCTCACAGCGTTCCGGCGCAGCCGCGATGCGCACCAACGTGTGATTGACGAGCGTTGGGCGGCTTCGCGTGGCACCTGCCAGTACCTCGGGGAGTGGCACACGCACCCTGAGCCTGTGCCACACGCCTCGTTCGTGGACATGGCGGACTGGCGCCGTCGGCTCCGCGCGGACGTGTTTGACGGCAATACGCTCGTCTTCCTCATCGTCGGCACCGATGCAATCCGCGCCTGGGAGGGCGAGCGCGCAACAGGGACGCTTACACCACTCATCGAGCTTGAAGAGCCATCGTCATGACTATGAAAACTACGAAGCCCAAGAAGGCCACCGTCAAGAAAGCTTCACCTAAGAAGGAGGTGCGTCCTACCCTCCCGCCTCGCGTCGTGTCCTACGTATGGATGCGAAGCGGCGGCCGTTGCGCCTTCCCCGGCTGCAACATCCCGCTCTGGAAGGACCTCCTCACGAACGAACATGTGAACGCAGCGCTCATCGCGCACATCATCGCGTGGACCCCGACGGGGCCGCGCGGTGACGTTGTACTCTCGTCGCAGCTCGCGACGGACGCGACCAACCTCATGCTGCTCTGCCACACCCACCACACGCGCGTGGACAAGGACGAGTCGCAGTTCACCGTGGAAGTACTTCGGGATTACAAGGCCCGACATGAGAAGCGAATCGAGGTGCTCTCCGGTATTGACGAGGACCGTCGAACGACGATGATCCTCCTCCAGGCCGCTGTCGGCCCACACGCCGATCCGATGCGATTCGACCGAGCCCGTCTCGCCGCGGCGGAGGCCCGGCTCTACCCGCGCGAGGAGGTGATCGCCATCGACCTCACGGCCCTCGGATCGCGCGACCACGAGGCGGACTACTGGCCGAAGGCGACACGCATCATCTCCGCGCGCCTGCAGAGTTCCCTCGTGAGCCTCCGGCATACCGAGAATGTCGACCACGTCTCGGTGTTCGCCTTCGCACCCATTCCGCTCCTCATCCACCTCGGTCGCGAGCTCGGCGACAAGATCGCGGCGAGCACCTACAACCTCCACCGCGACCCGAAGGGCTGGCGGTGGCCGTGTGATGCACGGCGCTTCAAGGAGTACCGCAGCCTCCCCGAAGGGGCCGTCGATGCGAGTGCGACGGAGGTCGGTCTCCTCGTGTCCGTCACGAGCAACGTGCAGCGCGAACATGTGCGGAAGGTCTTGCCCGAGCCCGCGCCGCTCTTCGAACTGCGTACGGACGCGCCCGTCCCCGACATTCTGCGCCACCCAGACGAGCTCACCGCGTTTGCGCGAGCGTTCCAGGGGGTCATGGAGCGCATTCACAACGAGACGCCGCGGGCGACACGGATCCATCTCTTTGCCGGGGTGCCGGTCGCCTGCGCCGTCGAGATGGGGCGCTCGCTCCTCCCGAAGGTCCACGCCCCGATTCAGGTCTACGACTTCCACCAGGCGACGAACGGGTTTGTGCCGACGATCGAGATTGGCGCGAATTGACGGCGAAGTCACGGCCTCGCGTCTCAGCGTGTCTGAGGGCTCGCTTGGCGCGGCGCGCGGCGTCTTCGGTGGCGTGCTCGGCTGGCGTGTGAGGCACGTCCCGAGCTTCGAGGATGCGTGACGGCACGGTGCTCGAAGACGCTCTGCTCGATGAGCTTCCACCGCATCACTCAGGCCGTTGAAGGGAGGCTGCAAGGCCCAACCAGGACGCGATCGAGACACGCTCAACGAGTATCACGAGGTCCCTGCGAAAGCCGCCGGGACGCTCTCGTCGAAACCGATCGGCACGAGGAAGCAATAGCGGCGCCTCGGGATCGCTCCCGAAACGTCGGCGACCAGTGCGGGTGTCAAGGGGGGATGACAAGCCCGCGAGCCGCGTCCTCATTGTCGCACTGGTCACTCAAAGAAGCACGCGAATGTTGTGTTCCCCAAGAGGAGTGGACAGTTGACCGCGAGGGAAATGCGGTCGGAGGGGCTGGGCCGAAGGGAACGGAGCGATGCAACAGAACGGAGACGACACCAGGGGAACGAGTGCGGCGTCGGGTGACGCGGAGACGCGCACGCGGCCGGGTCGCAGGAGCGTCGAGGATCGTCAGCAGGCCGTGCTCGAACTGCTCGGCGGAAAGGCCACCGTCGATCAGGTCGCGCGGCGCCTCGGGGTCAAGCCCGAGACCGTCGAGGGATGGCGCGCCGAGGCGCTCGAGGGCATGCGCGAGAGCCTCAGCCGCGCCGGAAAGTCCCCTCAGGAGCGCACGCTGGAGAAGGAGAACCGCCAGCTACGCGAGGCTCTCACCGACGCATCCATGCGCGAGGCCGTCTTCAAGCGGGAGCTGGAGGCCGCTCGCGGCGCGCGCCCTACACGGCCCGCGAAGTCGCGGCGGTGAGCCGTCAGACCCCGCACGGCACGCTCTCGGTCACCGCGCTCTGCACGCTGCTGGGCGTGTCGCGCGCGGGCTACTACGGGGCTCGACGCACCGCGGCCCTCGCGACCGCCGCGCGTACGGAGGCAGCGGCGCCCGACGAGCGCGTGGTGACGGCCATCCGTGATGTGGTGGCGCGCGAGCCCGCGTGGGGCGTTCGCAAGGTCTGGGCGACGCTGCGTCGCGCGGAGCTGCGCGTGTCGCGCAAGCGCGTCCGGTCGCTGATGCGGCGCGAAGGTCTGCTCTTCAGCGCGCCGCGTGAGGAGGCGCGCAGGCGTGGTCATGTCTCGGTGCCGGTGCCCAACCGTCGCTTCGCCACGGACCTTGGCCTGGTGTGGACGAAGCGGGACGGGTGGGTGTGCGTGGCGCCGACGATCGACTGCGGGTGCCGCAGCGTGTTGGGGATGGTGGTGAGCAGGCGCCAGGAGGCATTCGTGGTGCTGCGCTCGGTCGATCAAGCGCTGGAGGCCGCGTTCGGCGTGCCCGAGCAGGTGCCTGAGGGCGTGGAGCTGCGGACCGATCATGGGTCGCAGTACACGGGCCACGACTGCGCGTCGCTGCTGGGTCGCTGGGGTGTCGCGCACACGTTCTCGCCCGTGGGTCGCCCGACGGGGAACGCGGTGGCAGAGCGGTTGATCCGCACACTCAAGGAGGAGGTGATCTGGCTGCAAGACTGGGAGGATGTGAACGAGGTCGAGCGGGCCGTGCTCGCGTGGGTCACCCGCTACAACGAACAGCGTCCGCACATGGCGCTGGGCTGGAGGACGCCTGCGGAGTACCGCGTCGCCCACCTGCCCGAGGAGGTGCGTCAGGCGGTCTGAGAAACCGAGACACCCGCGACAACGACACCCATTTCCCTCGTCGCAGAGTGTCTTGACATGTAACAGTTCAGCCTCGTGTTGCGCGGGGTTGACGGAGCTCCGTGCGGCCCCGATGTACTCGCGCTCGTGGACCCGCTCACTCCCATCCGAGAACTCGCTGCGCGCGTCGAAGCGTTGAGCGCCGCCCTCGCGAAAACGCAGGCTGAGCGAGATGCTGCGCTCGCGCTGGTGGCGAAGCTCGCGGAGCGGGTCGCGGAGTTGGAGCGCGCGCTTGGGTCGGGGCGCGGTGGCGGTGGTCACAACGGTCCGCCGCCCAGACGACCTTCCTCGGGCAAGTCGCCCGGTGGACAGCCCGGACACAAGGGCAAGGCGGCCAGCACCCCCGATCACATCGACGACACGCAGGAGCACCACGTCGATGCCTGCCCGCGCTGCAACGGCCCCGTGACGCCCCTCGAAGAGGTCCAAGAGCGCTTCGAGTTCGAGGCGGTCCAACGGGCCCTGCGAACGGTCCGTCACCTCTTGCATCAGGCGTGGTGTCCTCACTGCAAGCGAAGGGTGCGAGCTCGCGCTCCGCTCGTGCTGCCGGGGTCGAGCTACGGGCCTCACGCCCACGCCACGCTCGCGAGCTTGCGCGCGACGATGGGGTGCACCGTCGGCGACATCGAGAACTTCACGCGCTCGTTCTGGGAACGCGCCCTCTCGGGTGGGCAGGTCGTGGCGATGCTCGACCGCAGCGCCGAGGCGCTCGTGTCGACCTTCTGGTGGATCGTCGAGGAGGTGACTCACGAGCCCTCGATCAACCAGGACACCACGTCGTGGCGCTTCGACGGCGAGCGCGCCGTCGTGTGGGTGTTCACGTCGCGTCGTCTGACCGCGTATTGGATCGACCCGCAAGGCACGATGGAGGTGCCTCGACAGGTGCTTGGCGCGAAGATCGACGGGTACGTCGGGAGCGACGGCGCGCAGCGGTTCCAGCTCGTCGGTCATGCAGGCGAACAGCGCTGCATCGCGCACAGCCTCCGCGAGGCCCGCGAGCTTCTGGCGTCGCACCCCGAGCGAGAGGAGGTGGTGACGATGATGAGCGAGCTGCGTGATCGGCTCTCTCGGATCATCGGGTACTACGCGCGTCGCGCGGACCTCGCGAACTCGACGTGGCTGCAATACCTCTCGCGGGAACGCGCGGCGCTTCGACGGCTGTCGTTGCGGGCGTGGACCGACGACGACTGCGTTCGGATGGCGAAGCGCATCGAGCGCGACCTGGACGCGTGGCTGTTGTTCATGCGGGTTCCAGCGACGTGCGAGCTCGAACCGACGAACAATCGCGCCGAGCGCGGACTGCGCCCCGTGGTGATCGACCGGAAGCGAATGCAACAGAGCCGTGGTCTCGGAGGCGTGTATCGAGAGGTTGTCCTCCGAAGCGTCGCGACGACTTGCCGATCGCTCGGCGTGAGCTTCGAAGCCATCGTCGCCGAAACGCTGCTCGCTCGTGCTCAGGCCGGGCATGAGAGGGCACCACCGTCGCCGACTCTCGTTCAAGCGCTGAAGGCCGCCCGAGCACGCGCCAGGGCGCCCTCCTCCGTCTGTGCCGCAATGGGGGGCTGAACTGTTACATCGCGCGGGGCGGGAGCAAGACTTCACACATCGAGTGACCGCGCCACGCGATCCCCATGTTGTTGCCACCCGCGCACGATGACAGAGCTCGCGAGGAACTCGCGGTCGCGATGACGGTGCTTGCCGACGCCGACGCGCACCCCCCATCCGCCCTGAGAGGTCATCGCGGCACACCTGCCCGAGGAGCTGGTCGTGCGGAACTGGATTTGCGAGCGGGGCGACAGAAGTGGCTCGAAGAAGGGCTCGAGCAAGGCATGGCACAGGGCATCGAGAAAGGCATCGAGACGTGCATCGTCTCGCTTCGGTGATCCGTTGGTGTTGGCCCCCCGGCGCTTACGCGCCGGTGCTTGTCGCTCCGTTACGGCAGAACGCTCAGCCCGCCAGCCACGCCGCGAGCGACGTGGCCTCCATCGTCGCGACCGCGGTGACCGTCATCGCAGCGTCCTTGCCCACCGCGCTCGCAGCGAGCTTCGTCAGCTCGGCCTCGGTGAGCGCCCTCCCCAGGCGGGCCTCGCAGACCGCGCGCAGCGTCTCGAACGCGCCGCTCTCTCGACCGCGACGCTCCGCGAACTGAAACGCGCCGCGCGCGTCTCCGATGGCCACGGACTCGCGGTCGTAGACCTCCCACTCGTACGCGGTGAAGTGCGCGCTCCGGGCCGCTTCGAGCGCTCGGCGCGGCCCCTCGTGGAGGACGTGCGCGGGGACCTCTCGGAGCTTCGGGGCGCGGCGAAAGATGTAGGCCCACTCCTCGGCGGCGTCGTGCGGCGGGCGATCGAGCGGGAGCTTCGGGAGCTCGACGAACACGTACTGCACCTGCGAGAGACCGAGACGTCCGCCGTGCTGCTCCTGCATGCGCCAGTGGCTCACCAGCGGGACGCGCGGCTGCGACGACGCGTCGGGCCACAGCACGAAATCGCAGATGGAGACGGCCACCACGTCGTCGAGGCCCTGGTACTCCTCGCCGCGCGAGAGCTGATTCACGTAGGTCTTCGACGCGTTGTAGACCACGCGCTTGTCGAAGGCCTCGACCTGGAGGACCTGCATCTCGACGACGAAGAAGCGCCCGAGCGCGTCTCTGCACTTCACGTCGACGATCGAGTGCTTGAGCTCCTCGACCTTCGGGCGCTCCTCTTCGCGCAGGTGCGTCACCCCCACGACGACCCGATCACCCGAGAGGTCGAGCAGCGCGTTGAGGAGGGCGATGAGCACGTCTTTGTGCTCCTCGCTGCCGAACACCTTCTTGAAGACAAAATCAGACTTCAGGTCGGCGAAGACCGGTCGCATGGAGGCGGTTCTATCACGCATGGCCTCGTCCCTCCCTCCGCGTCACTGCGCGCTGAAGAACAGCGGCGCCCGCGCGAGCGCCGTCGCGCGCACCGTGACCGCGCCCGCCTCCTCGCACGCGTCCCTGAGCGCGTCGAGCGTCGAGCCCGTGGTCACCACGTCGTCGACCAGAAGCACGCGCTTTCCGCGCAGCGACGCGCTCGCGAGAAAGGCGTCGCGCACGTTCGCCCTGCGCGCCTCGCGATCGAGCTTCGTCTGCGTCGGCGTGTCGCGCACCCGCCACGCGGCGTCGAAGCCGACCACCGCGCCGAGCCGCTTCGCGAGCACCCGAGAGAGCTCGGCCGACTGGTTGAACCCCCGCGACCGCAGCCTCGCCGCGTGCAACGGGACCGGCACCACCACATCGAATTCTCCCTCCTCGTGCGCCTCCCACGCGTCGGCGAGGAGCACCCCGAGCGCCGCGGCCACCTCCGGGTCGTCGCCGTACTTGGCGCGGTGAATGGCCCGCGCGAGCGGTCCTCCGTGGTCGTAGGCGACGAAGACGCCCTCGGGGGCTTCGTCGGGTGGCGCGAGGTGATGCGAGCACACCTCACACAACGGAAACCGCGTCGGAAAAGCCTCTCCGCACGCGGCGCAGGTCACGGGGGCGACGAGGTCGACGAGGTCACCAGCGAGCGAGCGGAAGAGCGAGAGGAGCGTGTTCATCCCCTCGTCTTAGGCGCTTCGCGCGCCGAGGTTGCGCGACAGGGTACGTCCATCGGAACCGCGGATCCGTTGCGCGCGGAGCCTCTGCGGTG
>JBPOHC010000349.1:0-18931 GCA_052035985.1 Myxococcota bacterium
CCGCGAGCCCCCGCGCCACGTCGACGCGCGCGACGGCCCAGCCCACCGCGGGCGCGCCCGCCTCCTCGCCGGGGAGGTCGCCGGTGCCGCCCGTGAAGCCGCCCACGAAGGGCTCGCGGTCGACCGAGAGCCGCGCCACGGCGGGCGTGTCGACGGGGACGCGAGAGAGCGCGTCGATCCCCTCGGCGACCCTCCCGCTGCGGAGGAGCGCGTGGCCGAGCACCCTGATCGCGAGGAGGTCATCGGGCGTCGCGCGAACGATCGCGCGCGCCTCCTCGGCGGCGATCTCGGGCCTGTTGGCGACGAGCCACAGCCGCGCCCGCTCCGACGCGCGAACGGTTCCCTCGCCCGCACCCGTTCGAAGCCCCGCGACCAGCGTCGCAGCGTCGGCCGAGCGACCGTCGAACGCGCGCGCCTCGATCGTCCGCACCCGGTCTGCGACGCGCGTCGGATCGAGCTCGACGAGCGGAGAGAGCATCGCGTCGACGGCGGCCCAGTCACCTCTCGCGGCGAGCTCGTGCGCGGCCGCCCTCCGCCTCGCGGCGGCGGATCGACGGAACATCCCCGCGGGGTCGAGGGAGCGGGCGCGCGCGGCGAGCACGCGATCACCCGCGAGCGCATCGGGCGCGCCGCGGCGGGCGTCCGCGACCGATCGCTCGTCGCCGCCCGCGAGCGCGCTCACGGCGGCGCGGACGTCGGGGTCGTCGGGGTCGAGCGACGCCGCGTGAGACGCTGCGGTGAGGGCTCCCGCGTCGTCGCCGCCGCGCGCGCGAACGGAGGCCAGCGCGAGCCACGCGGCGGAGAGCTCGGGGCGGTCGCGGACGACGCGCTCGGCGAGCGAGAGGGCGCCCTCGAGGTCACCCGAAGACGCCGTGATCTCGACGCGTCGGACGGAGAGAAATCCGTCGGAGGGGTCTGCGAGCTCGGCGAGGTCGAGCTGACGGAGCGCCGCCGCGTGATCGCCGCGAGAGGCCGCGACCTCGGCGCGCAGATACGCCTCATACGCGGTCGGAGACGCGAATGGACGCGTGCGAGAGGCGCCGCCGATACGCTCGCGGAGCACGCCCTCGGGCGCGGTTGCGCAGCCGAGCGCGGTGAGCGCGGTGAGCGCGAGCGCGATGAGGGTGGGGGCGCGACGCATCGGTGACGGAATCAGTGCTCCTCCGTGACGGGGTACGTAACACGTCCCGGGGCGGGCCGAGAACTACGGGGGGCGGCGCGACGGGGCGGCGCGAGGCGCGTTCCTCGCTTCACACGGGCGCGCACAACGGACTAGCATCGCGGCCCCGAAGCGCGCGGGGCGGAATCGATCGGTTCCGACGCGCGCATCGAACCGATGCGGGAGAAGCGCAGACGATGAGCAGCGAACGGTTCCTCGAGATCTTTCCTGAGTGGCTCCGCACGCTCGGCGGCGACGTGACCGTGCTCGGCGCGGCCCTCGCCGACGAGGCGGCCCCCGAGGCCGCGCGTCGCGCGATCGCGGGCGGCCTCAACTACGTGTTCAAGTCCGTCGACCTGATCCCCGACGGCATCGACGACATCGGCTACCTCGACGACGCGTTCATCCTCCGCGTCGCCAGCGCGCAGGCGGTCGCCGCGGGGCTCTCGTCCGAGGCCCACGGCGCCGTCGCGGCCCTCGCCGCCGACACCGCCGCCGTGAAGGACTTTCTCGGCGCCGAGTACGGCCGCCTCGAGCGCTACGCGTCGGGGCTCCAGAAGGGCGCCGCGCGGGGCCGCAGCGTCGACGACATCGTCACGAAATCAGGGGTCCGCGAGGAGCTGCTCAGCGACGCGCGGGCCTTCTCGCGCGAGTACGCGGCCCCCTCGTTCACGCGTGAGGAGCGCACGCTGATCAAGCTCCGGGCGTTCTTCGACGCGCGACTCCCTCGTTGACCGACGCCCCGCACCTCCCCTAAGACCCACCCGCGCGCGTCGCGCCGCCAATGCGTCGGCGGCGATTCACGCGCAACACCTCCGAGGCCAGTCGAATGAAACCCGTCGCGATGACCCTCCTCGTCGGCGGCGCTCTCGCGCTCTTCGCATGGAGCGCGAGCCGCCGTTGGAAGCTCCTGATGACCGGCGCCCCCGAGCAGCGCCTCGATCGCCTGCTCGACCGACTCACCATCGCGCCCGGTGACCGCGCCCCGAGCGCCGCCGGACGCGCGCTCCTCTTCGCGATCGTCGCCCTCGGCGCCCTCGCCCCCGTGCTCGCCCTCGTCGGCGTCACGTCGAAGAGCGACGCGGCCCTCTCCGCAGCCGGAGCCTTCGCGGCCGCCGCGGGGGGTCTCGGCCTCTTCTGGGCGCTCCGTCAGCAGATCAAGATGCCCAAGTACCCCATGGCGGGCCTCGCCCACATGGGGATCTTCGTCGGCTTCGCCACGCTCACCATCCGCACGATCATCCTCGTGGGCCGCGGGTACGTGCCCGAGTTCAACGCGTGGGTGCTCGACCCCGAGGCGGGCGGCGCGATCGGCTTCGCGGGCCACACCTACAACACGCTCAAGGACGTCGTCGTCGTGACGGTGCTCTTCGGCGTCGTCACCTTCGTGCGCTTTCGCCTTGTAGACAAGGTGAAGCGGCTCTCGTACGGGTGGCACGCGTGGGTCGTGCTCGGCGTCATCGCGACCATGATGATCGCCGACGTGGTCTACGACGCGGGGCACCTGCTCTCGCGCTCGATCGTGACGAACCCCGACTTCCCCCGCGAGACGCTGAGCGAGACCGCGTCGGCGCACGGCGACCTCCTCGGCGGCCTCGTCGGCAACCTGCTCTCGGCGCTCGGCGTGGCGACGCCCGCCGCGGCCGAGGCCATCGGCCAGGCGGGCTACTGGGTGCACGTCTTCCTGGTGTTCGCGTTCCTCAACTATCTGCCGTACGGCAAGCACTTTCACGTCATCGTGTCGCTGCCCAACGTGGTCACCCGCTCGCTCGACGCGCCGGGTCACCTCAAGCCGATGGCGAAGACCGCCGACGCGCTCATGGAGAAGATGAGCGAAGGCATGTCGATGGCCGACCCGATGGCCGCCCCCGTGGGCGTCGGGCGCATGGACCACTTCACGTGGAAGTCGCTCCTCGATTTCTACACGTGTACCGAGTGCGGGCGCTGCTCGGACAACTGCCCCGCGCACCGCACGGGCAAGCTGCTCTCGCCCAAGCACCTCACCATCGACCTGCGCGATCACCTCTACGAGCAGCAGGACGCGGTGATGAAGCCCCCGCCGCCCGCGCCGCAGCCCGCCGAAGGGACCGAGGCCGCGCCGTCGCCCGCGAGCTACTTCACGACGAACCTCATCCCCGACGTGATCCACCCCGACGTGATCTGGGCCTGCACGAGCTGTCGCGCGTGTGAGGAGCAGTGCCCGGTGATGATCACCTACGTCGACAAGATCGTCGACATGCGCCGCAACCTCGTGATGGTGCGCGGCGAGTTCCCCGGAGAGCTCCAGCGCGTGTTCACGGCGCTCGAGACCAACGGAAACCCGTGGAACATCACGCGTCAAGATCGCGCCGAGTGGACCGCCGGGCTCGACGTTCCGACGATGGCCGAGACGCCCGACGCCGACGTGCTCTACTGGGTCGGCTGCGCCGCGAGCTACGACGACCGCGCGAAGAAGATCGCCCGCGCGATGGTGCGCCTCCTCAAGCAGGCGGGCGTGAAGTTCGCGATCCTCGGCACCGAGGAGACCTGCACCGGCGACCCCGCGCGCCGCGCCGGTAACGAACACCTCTTCCTCACGCTGGCCGAGCAGAACGTCACCACGCTCAACCAGTACAAGCCGCGGAAGATCGTCACGACCTGCCCGCACTGCTTCAACACCCTGCTCAACGAGTACCCCGACTTCGGCGCGAAGTTCGAAGTGGTGCACCACACCGACTTCCTCATGGGCCTGCTCGCCGAGCACAAGCTCGTGCCCACGAAGGGCGTGACGGCGAAGGTGGCCTTCCACGACTCGTGCTACCTGGGCCGCTACAACAACGTCTACGAGCCCCCGCGCGAGATCTTGAAGCGCATCCCCGGCGTCGAGCTCGTCGAGGCCGAGTGGAGCCGCGACAAGGGCCTCTGCTGCGGCGCCGGCGGCGCGCAGATGTGGATGGAGGAGCAGCACGGCACCGAGCGCATCAACAAGCGCAGGACGCTCCAGCTCCTCGACACGGGCGCCGACGTCGTGGCCTCGGGCTGCCCCTTCTGCCAGACGATGCTCACCGACGGCATCAACGGCATGGGCGACGACCTCAAGCGCCCCGTCGAACAGCTCGACGTGGCCGAGATGCTCGAGCGCTCCGTCGAGTTCACCGCCGACGCGAAGAAGCCCGCCGAAGCCGCGGAAGCAACCGCCTGACAGCCCCCGCGCCGTCGCGGTAGTGTCCGCGCTCGGTGAATCCCCGCCCGCTCCCCATCGACAGCTACGGCGCCGCCCTCGCGCAGACGCTCATCGCGCTCGTGGGCGTGTGCGCGCTCGCGTGGTGGGTGCTCCGCTGGGGCGCGCGACGCGGCCTCGGCTCGCTCGGCAGCGGACGCATCGAGGTCCTCGACCGCGCCACGCTCGACGCGCGGAGCACGGTCTTCGTCGTGCGCGTGGGGCGCAGGGTGCTCGTCGTCGGCGCAGGCCCTCAGTCGGTCACAACGCTCGCGGAGCTCGCGGAAGACGAGCTCCCTCCGCCACGCGCCGAGCCTCGTAGCCTCGCCGAGATCCTCCTCGATCGCGCGCGTTCGAAGCCCGCTTCTGACCGCACTTCAGGGGGCTCCGAGGGATGAATCCGCAGGGGGTGCTCTCGCTCGCGGTGCTCCTCGGCGCGGCGACGCTGCTGCCCGCGCTCGTGCTCGCGGCGACGTCGTTCGTGAAGGTCTCGGTGGTGCTCGGCTCGCTTCGAAACGCCCTCGGCGCGCCGCAGATCCCGGGCAACCTCGCGGTGCTCGGGCTCAGCGCGATCCTCACGCTGCACGTCATGGCGCCTACGGGAGAGGCCGTGCTCGCCTCCGCGGGACCTGCCATCACGACCGCCGCGACGACGGACCCGCTGACCCCGCAGGGCGCCGCCGCGTGGACGCGCGCGTGGGAGCTCTCGCGCCCTCCGGTGGTGCGCTTTCTCCGCGTGAACGCGCGCCCCGAAGACCGCGCGTTCTTCGTCGACCTCGCGCGAAGGAGCCGCGCGCGTCAGCCCTCCATCGGGCCCGCGACGGCTGTGACCGAAGACGACGTGACCGTGCTACTCCCGGCCTTCGTGGTGTCGGAGCTCACGCGGGCGTTCATGATCGCGTTCCTGTTGCTCCTCCCGTTTCTGGTGGTCGATCTGGTGGTGGCGAACGTGCTCGCGTCGGCGGGGCTCTACGGCGTGACGCCGACCTCCGTGGCGCTGCCCTTCAAGCTGCTGCTCTTCGTGGGCGCCGACGGGTGGCACCACCTCGCGCGGAGCCTCGTGCTCGCCTATCGCTGACGGGTTCTGCACCGCGGTCGAAGGGACGAACGCTTGACACGACGGCGCCACGACGCGTTCCATCGCGGCGCGTCGGTGTGCTCCGACGCGTTCACGAACCCACGAAGCGCCAACGCATGTCGCCGCTCCCGCAGCTCACTCCAGGCACCGTCTTCGCGCGCGACTTTCGCGTGGTGCGCCACCTCGCTGCCGGGGGCATGGGCGCCGTCTACATCGTCGAGCAGGTGTCGACGCAGCGTCCTCGCGCGCTGAAGATCATGCTGCCCGACCTCGTGCGCGAGCCCAAGGCCCGCGAGCGCTTCATGCAAGAGGCGACCGTGAGCGCGCGCATCCGCAGCGACCACGTCGTCGAGGTCGTGGGCGCGGGCGTCGAAGAGACCACCGGCACCCCGTGGATCGCGATGGAGCTCCTCGAAGGCGAGGAGCTCGCGGACACCATGCGCCGCCGCAGGGTGCTCCCGCCCGCGGAGGTGATGGAGATCTACCGTCAGCTCTGCCACGGCCTCGGCTCGGCGCACCGCGCGGGCCTCGTGCATCGAGACCTCAAGCCCGAGAACATCTTCATGTGCGCCGCGCGCCGCGAGGGCGTGTCGTTCACGGTGAAGATCCTCGACTTCGGCATCGCGAAGGTCGTGGGCGAGTCGCGCACCTCGGCGGCGTCGACGTCGGCCATCGGGTCTCCCCTCTGGATGGCGCCCGAGCAGGCCGATCAGGGGATGATCCGCCCCGCGACGGACGTGTGGGCCCTCGGGCTCATCGCGTATCACCTGCTCACGGGCTCGTACTACTGGCGCACCGCAAACACCGAGAACTTCGTGTTCCCCGCGCTCTTGAAGGAGGTCTACATGGACCCCATCGAGCCCGCGTCGTCGCGCGCAGCTTCGTACGGCGTGGCGCAGCTCCTCCCCGCGGGCTTCGACGCGTGGTTCGCGCAGTGCGTGGTTCGCGACCCCGCGCAGCGCTTCCACGACGCATCGCAGGCGCTCGCGGCGCTGCTCCCGATCCTCGGCGCGGCGGCGGGTGTTCCGGTGAGCGTGGCGACGTATCCCGGCCCGCCGGTGGGCGCGCCGATGTCGATCCCGACGCCGCAGAACCCGCTCGCGTACACGCCACAACCCGCATCACTTCAGACGCCGCAGGGCTTCGGCTCGATGCAGGGACCGCCGCCCAACACGCCCTACGGGACGCAGGCGTGGAACCCCGCGTCGGGCCCCGCGCCCATCGGCTTCGCCGCGCCCACGCCGTACCCGGTGACCTCCGCGACGCCCGCGACGAAGAGTTCTGCGGGGCTCATCGTCGCCGTGGGCATCGGCGTCACGGTGCTCATGTTCGGCGCCGTCGGACTGGTCTTCGCGCTGCGATCGTCGAGCGGCTCCACGGGCCCCACGACGGGCACCGGCGTGACGGTTCCGTCGATCCTCACGCCCCGCGCGTTTCGCGGACCTCAGTGCCGTGGAACGGGGACCCGCACGGACATCGCAGGCGCCTCGCCCGCGGCATCGCTCGGCACGGGCCGCTACCACAGCTGCGCCGCGCTCTCCGATGGCACCGCGCGCTGCTGGGGCTGGAACCAGATGGCCCAGCTCGGCGACGGCACCAGCGAAGATCAGTACGTCCCCGTGGTCGTCGCGGGCGTCACCGGGATCACCCAGATCGGCGCTGGACAGGGAATGACCTGCGCCCTCGTCTCGACGGGCAACGTGATGTGCTGGGGCCTCACGCGCATGGGTATCCGACGGACGCCCTTCGCGGTGCAGGGGGTCTCCGCCGCGACGCAGCTCACGGTGGGCGAGTCGCACGCCTGCGCGCGCCGCGCAGACGGGCTCGCGTTCTGTTGGGGCGACAACAACAGCGGTCAGCTCGGCGACGGCAGCGACAACTCGCGCGCGGGCGCAGAGGCCGTTCCGGGGCTCTCGGGCGTCGCGCAGCTCACGGCGGGCGGAGGCCACACCTGCGCCCTCCTCGTCGACGGCAGCGTGTGGTGCTGGGGTCGTCAAGAGCACGGTCAGCTCGGCAACGGTCACCGCGCGAGAGAGTCGGTTCCGCGCCCCGTGGCCGTGTCGGGACTCGGGAGCGTGGTGCAGGTGAGCGCGGGCGAGAACCACACCTGCGCGCTGCTCCGCGACGGCACCGTGCGCTGCTGGGGGATGAACGAGATGGGCCAGCTCGGCCTCGGCAACGACGGCAACCAGGCCGTGCCGATGGCGGTCGAGGGCCTCACGGGCGCGGTGCGCATCTCCGCGGGGTATCACCACACCTGCGCGCTCCAGGGCGACGGCGCGCTCTGGTGCTGGGGCGAGAACTACACCTGTCAGCTCGGCACCGGACCGATGACGGGCAACAACCGTCCCGTTCGCATCGAAGCCCCCGGACCCGTGGTCGAAGTCGGCGGTGGCGCGAACCACACCTGCGTTCGAACCACGCAGGGCGCCGTGCGCTGCTGGGGCTTCAACATCTACGGTCAGCTCGGCAACGGCACCACGTCGCGCAACCCCGACCTCGACACGAATACGGGCTCGTGACCGCGATCGTCCGAGAGAGCTCCGCGCGGTGAGAGTGAATCGTCTCGCGCTCGCGGGCGTCGTTGAGCGCCAGTGGTCTTGCGCGGCGTGAGGCGATGAAGTCCGCCGCTCCCTTGCGCGCCGGTGCGACGCGTTGCTATACGCTCGCGCCGTGCGCGGGCAACGTCCGCATGAGAGGGCTTTTCGAGCGATGAAGATCAAGAGCGCACTGAGCACCGGGCTGCTGTCGACGTTCATTCTGGTCGCGATGCACAGCGACGCCAACGCGCAGCGCCGTCGGCGCGTCGCATGCGAAGAGGGTCAGCACGTGAGCGGCGGTCACTGCTGCGACCGCGCGGGCGAGGAGTGGGTCGAGGCCCGCCACTCGTGCGTGTGCCTCGATCAGAGCCTCTGCGGCGGCGCCACGGCGACACCGCCCGCGCAGACGACGCCCGCGCAGACGACACCCGCGCAGACGCGTCCCGTTCAGACGACGCCCGCGCAGACGCCACCCGCGCAGACGACGCCCGCGCAGACGCCGCCGGCGCAGACGACGCCCGTGCAGACGCCGACGCCAGCTCCGCAGGCCGAGCAGCAGTACACCTGCCCCGACGGCATGGTGCTCATTCGCGGCACGAACTTCATGATGGGCTCGGTGCCCGGCGTGGGCGACGCCGACGAGCTCCCGGCGCATCGCGTGACCCTCGGCGCGTACTGCATCGATCGCACGGAGGTGACCGTGGGGCAGTATCGCCAGTGCATGCAGGGCGGCACCTGCTCGCTGCACACGACGGTGGCCCTCCCGGGCCTCTCTGCGCAGGACACGCAGATGTACAGCCAGTACTGCAACGGCGCGCGCACCGACCGCGACAACCACCCGATCAACTGCCTCGACTGGTCGCAGGCCGACACGTTCTGCCACTCGCGCAACGGTCGCCTCCCCACCGAGGCCGAGTGGGAGCTCGCCGCGCGCGGCCCTGATCAGCGGCTCTATCCGTGGGGTCAGCCCGCGCCGTCGCGGCAGCTCCTCAACGGCTGCGACGCCGACTGCCAGTCGCTCTTCGAGCGCCCGGGACGTCCGCGCGGCGCGACGATTCACGACTCGACCGACGGCTTCGGCTCCACGGCTCCGGTGGGGACCTTCACCGCGGGCGCGTCGCTCTTCGGTCTGCAAGACATGGCCGGCAACGTGGGCGAGTGGGTCGGCGACTGGTACGGCCCCTATGGGAACATCCCCGTCACCGACCCTGCGGGCCCGACCTCGGGCACCGATCGCGTGGTGCGCGGCGGTCACTGGCAGTCGAGCAATCCCCGCGCGGTCCGCGGCGCTGCGCGCGTTCACACGGCGCCGACGGTGAGGCTCGCGACGGTGGGCTTCCGCTGCGTGGCGCCCGCGCAGGTCGTCGCGCCGCCGCCTCCGCCGCCCGCGCCCGAGCCCCCTCCCCCCGAGGAGCCCGAGGCCGGGCACCACCGCCGCCGCCACTGAGTTCTACGGCCGCGTACCCGCGGTCACCTTCAGCTCCATCACATCGTCCGCGCGCGCCAGCGTGAGGGTCACCTCCGCGCCTGCGCGTCCTTCGAGCGACGACATGAGGTCGCCGGGACCTTCGATCGCGACGCCGTCGATCGACGCGATGACGTCTCCGACCTTGAGTCCGCCCGCCTCTGCGGCGCCTCCGCGCTCGGTTCCGACGACCACGACCGCGTGCGCGCGACCGAGCTTCGCCGCGAGCGCGTCGGGGAGCCTCGCGGGATACACGCTCACGCCGAGATACCCCCTGCCCACGCGGCCTCGCGTGAGGAGCTCCGCCACGATGCGCCGCAGCGTGACGGTCGGAACGGTCGCGCCGCCGCGCATGACGCCGCCCGTGTTCATCCCGAGCGCGCGGCCCTTCACGTCGACGAGCGGCCCCCCCGAGAACCCGCGCGGGAGGCTCCCGTCGACCTCGATGTACCGATCGAAGGTCGCGCCCGTCGGCGTGCGAAACGCGTCACCGAGCGCGCCCACGATGCCGAGCGTCGCGCGCACGGTCTTGCCGGGCCGCGCGAGGGGCAGCGCGAGGTGGCCCACCTTCAGCCCTTCGCCGTCCGTCCACTGCGCCGGGGTGAGATCCGTCGCGCTCACGCGAAGCACCGCGACGTCGCTCGACGCGTCGCGCCCGGCGACCGTGGCCGTGAGCGATCGACCGTCGCCGAAGCCCACGGAGAGCTCTTCTGCGCGACCGATCGCGTGGTTCGCGGTGATCACCACGCCGTCGGCGGACCAGACCGTACCCGAAGCGCCCGCGCAGCGACCTTCGACGCGAACCACCGAAGCCGCCGCGGATTCGACCGCCGACGCGAGGGCGTCGGAGAGTGCCGTTGCATCCATCGTCTTGAGACTCGCCTTCTGTCGTCGAGAGAATCGTTCCCTCGCTTCGACAGGGAGAAACGTGCCCACCGCGAGCGCGCTCCGCCATCGCCCGATGTTCCAGCGAGCGCTGCCCGTTGCGTCGGGTCGGTGACTGCCCGTTCGGGTAGCTGCGCTTGACGAACGCGCGGTCGTGGCCACCCCTGTGTGATCTCTCCCGTGGACGTCGCCGCACCGCCGACTCTCTTCGAAGTCCCGCTTCGCGCCCTCGTGGTGGCCGCGGACCCTGTCGTTCGAAGGGCGCTCGCCGCCGCCCTGAGAGCGCGCCTCGAAGGCTGCGAGGTGAGCGTCGCGCCCTCGATGCCCGACGCCTCACCCGACGTCGACGTCGCGCTCTGGGACCTGGGGCCCGACGCGCTCGGCCTCATCGAGCGCCTCGACACGACGACGCTCCCCGCGATGCCCGTGGTGGCGCTGATCCCGTCGGGCGAGCACGCGCGCGACGCGCTCTCGTGGGGCGCTCGCGGCGCGCTCCCTCGCGACGCGGACGACGACGCGTTGGCCGCGGCGATGCGCGCGACGATGCGGGGGCTCGTGACGCTCTCGCCGACGTTCATCGAAGCCCTGCTCGCGTCCGAGGATCGCGACCGCGAGCGAGCGCCCGCGCCGTCGACGGAGAGCCTCACGACGCGCGAGCGCGAGGTGCTCGGTCACATCGCCGAAGGGCTTTCAAACAAGCTCATCGCGCACAGGCTCGGCATCAGCGAGCACACGGTGAAGTTCCACGTGAACGCGGTGATGGCGAGGCTCGGCGCGCAGAGCCGCACGGAGGCGGTCGTGAGGGCCGCGCGCCGTGGGCTGCTGGTGCTGTGAGGGAGCGCGAAGCGCTCAGCGGAGGCGGTACATCGAGACGGTGTTGGCGCCCGTGACGTAGACGCGACCGTCGGCCACGATGGGCGGAACCCACTGTCGAACGCCGCCGGGCGGGGGCTCGGTGTTGGCGTAGAGCTCCATGCCCGTCGAGACCTCGTAGGCGCGGAGGACGGGCGCGCTGCCCAGGCCCGTGCTCGCGCCCGTGACCCAGAGGATCGCGTCGGCGTTGCCGTTCGACGACACCGCGGGGGGGTTCGACGCCGCGACGGACCCCGAGCACCACGCCGTGGTGAAGCTCGACCCGTCGGCCGCGAGGCGCAGCGCGACGACGCCGTTCGAACCCGAGCATCCGGCGCGCGTGCCCCGCGCGGGGACGAACGCGTAGGTGTCGGCGCCGTTCGACCACGCGGCCATCGCGCCGAAGACGCCGCCCGAGCACACGCGCGCCGACGACACGGCGGTCAATCCGCCGAGGTTCTGCGGGTCGAGGAGGTACACCGTCCCCGCCTTGCCGCCCTGCATGAGACGCGGCGTCGAGCCGGGGAGGACCACCGGCGCGACGGAGCCGATGTCGAGGTCTTGAACGTCGAGGGTGCGCGCGTCCATCGGGCTGAACGCGTCGGCGGGGCTGTCGGCGACGAAGGTGGGGCCCGCGGCGCCCGTGCTGATGCGGAGCACGCTCTCCCCGAGCGAGCCGGGGGTCGACTGACCGAGGGGCGTGCTGTTGCCCGTGGCCGCGAAGATTCGACCCGCGCCGTCCATCGAGAAACCCGCGGGCGCCCAGATGCCCGAGCCGCGACCCGGCGTGGCGAAGGCCGTCTGCGTGGCGGGGTTCATCGCGTCGATGCCCACGACCCAGCCGTGATAGATCCCGCAGTCGCCGTAGAGCCCGCCGAAGGGCACGTAGACCTTGCCGTCGCGGAAGCCGATGGCGCCGCGCTGCCCCGTGACGCGAGGATCGATCGGCGAGCCGTTGGCCATCGCGGTGATCGCCGCGGGATAGCCCGCGCGCTGCGCGCCCGTGGTGATGTCGAGCGCGTTGATCTTGAAGCGCAGCCCGCCGTCGTTGGTGAACGACACGGCGTAGAGCGTGCGCGTCGCGGGGTCGATGACGGGCGTGCTCGTCACGCCGATGGTCGGGATGTTGCCGCAGAGGAGCGCCGATCGCGCGACGGTGGGCCCGAGCGAGGTCTGCCAGAGCTCCGCGCCCGTGAGCGCGTCGACGGCGTAGACGCTGTTGCCCTGCGTGGCGACGAAGAGCACGTCGTGGCGCGCGCCCATCACCGTGAGCCCCGAGACGTAGAGGGGCTGACCGTAGAGCGCGTTGTCGAAGGTCGGAGAGAAGGCTGGATCGACGCCGAAGCCTCCCGCGCGAAGCGCCGCGGGCGTGAGGCGCGTCTCGGTGCGATACGCGCCCGAGCGCTGCGGGTCGTTGCCGAAGGAGAGCACCGACGCGCTCCCGGGGGCGCCGCCGTCGGCGGCCGGTCGATCAGGCGTGACGGGCGTGTCGGTGGGCGTCGGGGTGTCGACCGACGGCGCGTCGACGGAAGGAACATCGACCGTCGGCGCGTCGGTGGGCGTCGAGGCGTCGGAGGGCGACGGGCTCACCACGTCGTCGGAGCACGCGCCGAGGAGCCCCACGAGGAGGGGCAGAGCAGGGGCGCGATCGAGGAGAGACTTCATCAAGAACAACCTCCAAGGCGTGGAGAGCGCGGAGCTCGAAGAAGGTGCGGGCGAGCGCCGATGCTACGCAACAACGGCCGACGGCGCATAGTGCGTCGACCGCAGAAGCGCCCCACGAAACGGACCCGATCGGCGGAGCCCGTCACACGCGCGGGGGCCTTGCGCCGCGCCCCTCCATCGTGGGAATACCCATCCCTGCAACGTCGATCGCCTCCCGCGCGACCGCGCGGATGTCCTCCACAATCACAACCTTTGCGAGTACCTGCACCATGCCGATGGATCGTGAACGCCCCCGCCTCGACCGCGACCTGCGAGAGCTGCTGACGTACCTTCGAGATACCTTCCGCGACGCCGCGTCCCGTATCGACGAGTACATCGTCCGCAATGACCCTCCGCCCCCGCGCGGACGCGACAACCCCCGCGACCGCGGCGGCTGGCAGAACCGCGACGCGCCCCGTGACAACTGGCGCGACGCGCCCCCGCAGCACCGCGACGCCCCGCAGCACCGCGACGCCCCGCAGTTCCGCGATGCGCCCCGCGATGCGCCCCGCGACGCGCCCCGCGATCAGGGTCACTGGGGCGGCGGCGAAGACGATCACGGCGGCCGCGACCAGGGTCCGCCGAGCGAGATCCACGAGCCCCTCGAGCGCCTCCGCGAAGAGGTCCGCACGATCAGCACCGACGCGCCCGCGATGGAGCCCGGACTCCTGCGGCTCCACATCGAGGCCATCACCGCCGAGACGCGGCAGCTCCAGGGCCGCGCGGCCGACCCCGTCGACCAGGAGATCGCCGCTCGCATCATGCGCGCGCTCACCGCGATCGTGTCGGAGCACCGCCCCGGTCACGTCTACGGACTCGCGCGCCACCACCAGACCGACTGGGAAGAGATGGCGCGTCGGGCTCGCGACGAGATCCGCGAGCGCGGCGGCGAGAGCGCCGAAGCCGCGCCCGGCAACCGCGAAGACTGAGACCAGACACCTCGCATTCCCCCCGCCCGCCGCGAGGGAGCCCCGACCTCTGATTCCCCCGCGGCGTGGCGTCGATTCCGACCGGAGGCACCGCGATCGTGATGAGCCACTCCCGTTCCGTATGCGTCGCGCTCGTCGCGATCGTCGCCGCGCTCGGCTGCGCCCGGGGCGACGGCCAGATCATCGGCCCCAGCGACGTCCCCGTGCAGGGCGAGGCGTACGACAACGACGCGTTCGTCACGCCCGACAAGCCCGTCGTCGAAGACATCGTGGTGCCCCCTGACGAGCCCGTCGCCGAAGACGTCGTCACGCCCCCCGAAGACATCGTCACGCCCCCCGAAGACATCGTCACCCCGCCCGACGTGCCCGTCACGCCCGACGTGCCCACGCCGCCCGAAGACCTCGGCCCCACGTGCGGAACCGATCAGGCCCTCTGCGGCGGCACCTGCGTCTCGGTGCAGAGCGACAACGCCAACTGCGGCCGTTGCAGCAACGCCTGCGCGGTCGGGACGCTCTGCGTCCGAGGCGCGTGCGCGTCGGTGTGCGCCGACGGTCAGACCGCGTGCCCCGCCTCGGGTGGCACGGTGCGCTGCGCGAACCTCCAGAGCGACGGCGCCAACTGCGGCGCGTGCGGAACCACCTGTCCGAGCGGGCAGACCTGCTCCGCGGGACGCTGCGCGAGCACGTGCCCGACGGGCCAGACCATGTGCGCCGGCGGGAGCTGCGCCGACCTCAACGGCGACAGCTCCAACTGCGGACGCTGCGGCAACGTGTGCTCCATGGGCCAGCGCTGCTCGAGCGGCGTGTGCTCGTGTCCGACGAGTCAGACCCTCTGCGGCTTCGCGTGCGTGACCACCGCGACGGACCTCGCCAACTGCGGACGCTGCGGCAACGCCTGCGGCCCCGGCCTCTCGTGCAGCGGCGGCGCGTGCGCGTGCCCCGCGGGTCAGACCCTCTGCGCGGGCGCGTGCGTCGACGCGCAGACCGACGTCGCGAACTGCGGCCGATGCGCGAACCGCTGCGTGTCGGGTCAGCAGTGCCGCGCGGGCGCCTGCGCGTGCCCCGCGGGGCAGACGCTCTGCGCGGGGCGATGCGTCGACACCGCGACCGACGAGGCCAACTGCGGCGCCTGCGCGTCCGCATGCGCCGCGGCGCAGACCTGCACCGCGGGACGCTGCGCGTGCCCCACGGGGCAGAGCCTCTGCGGCACCCGCTGCGTGAACCTCCAGAGCGACAACGCCAACTGCGGCGCATGCGGAACGGCGTGCCCCGCCACCAACTCCTGCGCGGCCGGGCGCTGCACATGCTCCTGCGCGACGGGCCTCTCGTGCTGCGGGACGGCGTGCATCAACCTCCAGACCTCGGCGACCAACTGCGGCATGTGCGGCCGCGTCTGCGCCTCGGGCACGACCTGTCGCACGGGGAGCTGCGCGCCCAACAACGACGCGCTCGCCTCGGCCACGACGCTCACCCTCACCGCGGCGGAGCTCACGGTCACGAGCTCCACGGTCGGCGCGACCTTCGACGGCCCCACGACCTGCACCGGCACGGCCCCCAACGTCTGGTATCGCTTCACGCTCACCGGGCGCGAGGTGGTCTACGCCGACACGGCGGGGTCGGCCTATGACACGCGGCTCTACCTCGTCGACAGCGCGGGCGCGGTCGTCACGGGGACGTGCAACGACGACGCGAGCTGCTCGACGGGCGGCTTCACGAGCACGCTGCAATCGCGCTTCTCCGCGGTGCTCTCGGCGGGCACGTACTCCATCGCGGTGTCGGGCTTCGGCGCGTCGAGCACGGGGGCGTTCACCCTCCACGTGCAGCACATCCCCTCGACCTACGGGAGCTTCTTCTACGCGACGCCCATCACCGGCACGATGAACGCGTTCAGCACGTCGCTCATCGGCACGTCGGCGCGAACCCCCACGTGCGCGGCGGGGGCCTCGGGCGAAGACATGCGGTGGTTCATGAGCTGCGGCGCCGCGCCTGCGTCGCTCTTCAGCCTCTGCCAGTCCGACGGTGGGACCTTCGTCCGCGCGTCGGGGACCACCACGTACGACCCGACGCTCTACGTCTACGCGGGTCGCACGGGCACGCAGGTGCAGTGCAACGACGACGGCGGATCGACCTACAACTGCCAGGGCACCGGCGGCGACACGCTCAACTTCGGCCCGCGCATCAGCGCCCCGATGGAGCGCGGCGTGAGCGCGGTGCTCGTCGACGAGCGCCTCCGCGCCAACGGCTTGAACTACACCCTGCACTACCAGATCAACTGAGGCGCCCCGCGGCGAAACGTGCGATCATCGCGAGCCGTGCGACGGACGGTCTCCACCCTCTGCGTCTGCGCGCTCGCGGCGAGGCTCCTCGCGGCGTGCGGAGACGGCAGCGTCAAGGGGCAGGGGCCGCCGCCCGACGGGTACACGACCTTCCCAATCACGGGTGAAGACGCGGGCGACGACGCGTGGACGGAGCTCTACGACGACGTCACGATCGACATCGTCGACGCCTCCCAGACCGACGCTCCTCGCGCAGACATCGCCCGGACCGACGGCCCCGCGGCCCCCGACCCCTGCGCGATCCGCGTCGACGGGACCTGGTGCGCGGCGCTCCTCGGACTGCCTTCGACGGGCCTCCTCCGCTGCGCGAGCGGTCACTCGATGGAGACCATCCCCTGCCCCGACGGCTGCCTCGACCGCACGGGCGCCACCGACGCGTGCCTCGATGACACCATCGACCCCTGCTTCAACGAGCGCGACGGGCTCTACTGCGGCCGCACGATCGGCAGCGCCTCGCGCCCCAACGACGCGTTCCGCTGCGCGTATCACCGCACGTCGTGGACGGGCGCGTGCGCGGGCGGCTGCACGATGACCGGCGCCACCGTGAACTGCTCGCGCTGATCGGGAGAGCGTCTACCCGAAGACGCTGAGGTTGTTCTTGATCATCAGCGCCTGCACGTACGGTTGCAGGTGCGCGTCGGGGATCTGAAAGGCCTGCGCCATCTGCCCGAGCATCGACTGCTCCTGCGGCGCGAGGTAGCCGTCGCCCATCGCCATGTCAGCGGCGTTGAGGATCATGCAGAGCTTCTGGGCGGGCGACAGGATGCGCGACGCCTGCTCGAGGAACTGCGGATACCCCGTGCGACGCGCGAAGAGGATCCCCTGATCGAGCACGTTGTCGTCGGGGATGACCTTGAACACGTCGCCGCGCTCGTTGGGGTCGAGGTGACCGTCGGCGGCGCTCACGTACACGAGGGCCGCGGCGAGGGCGACCTTGGGCGTGAGGTTGATCGTCTGGCCCTGAAAACCATCGAAGAGTCCCATCGCAACATCCTCCGTGAGCGCCATCTCGGCGCGACGCGGGGCGCGAGTCTCGGGAATCCTCCGCGGGGCGTCAATGGGCGCGTGGAGCGCCCCACCGGGTCAGCGGCGCGGCGCGAAGTTCGGCGACGAGAGCTGCGCGAGGTAGGTCCTCGCCTCGTTGGCCACGGACCCGTACGGAAAGCGCCGGAGGAGCTGCCGGAGCGCGTTGCGCGCGTCGCCGTACTGCTGAAGATCGACGAGGCACTGGGTCATCTTGAAGAGCGCGTCGTCGGCCGCCTCTCGGTCCGCCCCGTCGGCCACGCCCTGGAGGATCACCAGCGCCTCACGCTGACGCCCGAGGTGACGGAGCGCGTCGGCCTGCGCGATGCGCACGAAGGGGATGTGACCCGCGTCTTCCTTCATGCGCACGGACTCTTCGTACGACTCGTGCGCCTCGGCGAAGCGGGCCATGCGCGCGTGCTCCAGACCTCGCTGATAGAGGGCCATCGAGAGGTCCGCGCGAAAGCGGTCGACGTGGTCTTGAAACATCGCGAGCTCGGCGGGCGAGAGGCGCTCGCGTCGGAGCTGCTCCCAGGCCTCGACGGCCTCCTGCTTTCGACCGTCGCGCAGGAGCTCGTAGAAAGACTGCGCGCGCGCGTCGAGCTGGGCGCGCTCCTCCTTCTCGCGGAGCGCCGCGGCGAGCTCGCGACGCGACTGCTCGTCCTGTCGCTGGAGCGTGCGGAGCTCGGCGCGGTTCTCACGGATCGAGGCGTCGAGCCAGAGCTTGATGCCGCCGAAGATCACCACGACGAAGAGCACGTAGGCGGTGGCCGAGTTGACCGTGATGCGTCGCTCGTAACCCGCCTGACGACGCGCGATGCTCTTCACGTCGGCCGAGAGCGCCGCCGTGATGTTGTTGGTCTTGATGATCAGACCGCGCGCCTCGATGATCTCGCGCTTGATCTCGCGGAACTCGTCGTCGGGGTCGCGGCTCGCCATCTCGTGCGGTCTCCAGGCGCGACCCACTATCCCGCGCGCGCTGAGAGCGCAAGCGCACGGGCGATTCCCCATGCGCGCACTTGCTCACCGACGGGGGCTCTGTTACACGACCGCGCTGCTGAGGAGCACCAGTAATGGGTCAGATCTACGACATCAATGACGTTCGCAAGGGCAACAAGCTCAACGTCGACGGGGCGCCGTTCATCGTCGTCTCGGTCGACTTCCGCAAGCCGGGCAAGGGTACGCCCTCGACCGTCGTGAAGATGAAGAACATGATCACCGGCTCGGTGCTCGAACGCACCTACAAGTCCGGTGAGAAGCTCGAAGGCGCCGACATCGAAGAGCGCGAGATGAGCTTCAGCTACGCCGAGGGCGAGCACCTGGTGTTCATGGACAACGCCACGTACGAGCAGCTCCACGTCGACGCGAAGTCCCTCGAGGAGACGCGCGGCTTCCTGCTCGACAACGCGACCTGCCAGGTGCTGCTCTACAACGGCCAGGCCATCGGCGTGACGCTCCCGACCTTCGTCGAGATGGAGGTCATGGAGACCGAGCCCGGCTTCAAGGGCGACACCGCCAACAACGTGCTCAAGCCCGCCAAGGTGCCCACGGGCGCCATCGTGCAGGTCCCGATCTTCATCAACGTCGGCGACCGCATCCGCATCGACACGCGCACTGGCGAGTACGCCGACCGCGTGGGCAAATCCCGCTGACGTCGCGCCCGGTTCGGCCGGAATCGGCTTTCGTCCTCGCTCACTCCCGCGGCGTACATAAGTACGCCTTGGTCGCTCGCTGCGGGCGCGCTCGATTCCAGCTCGAACC
>JBPOHC010001121.1:0-2260 GCA_052035985.1 Myxococcota bacterium
AGCGACGACGACGCCTCGCTCGCGACGCGGCGCTCTCCGCGCGTGGTGGTGCGTCCACGGCGGGGCTTGTCGCGTCCTGCGGCCTCTTCGCGCCTCGCGCGGACCTCGCGCGCCGCCTCGCGCAGCGCTGCGTTCTGAGCCTTCGCCACGTCGAGGACAGGCCCGCCGTCCCAGAGCGCGACGCGGGCGCCGTCGAGGATCTCCTGCGTGTCGTCGGCCTCGGTCGCCTCGGCCAGTTCGAGCAGCGCATCGACGCGGTCAGGGCGGAGCGCGACGTAGCGCTCCCGCGGGAGGCTCTTCACGGCGCGCGTGAGGCGAGACACGGTGCTGCGTGACAGCCCCAGACCTCGCGCGCTGAGGTCGTTGAAGCTCTCGAAGCCGAGCGTCTCGGCGTAGCCGTCGCGTTCGAGGTCGACGAGCGCGAGGCCGAGATCGTAGAGGTGACGATCGGCCTCGGCGATGGCGGCGCGTGCGCGATCGAAGGCGTCTTGCGCGGCGCGCTGGAGCCGCTGCTTCGCGGCGTCGGCCATGGCCTTTGCGTTCTTCTGTAGCGCCGCGGGGAGCTTCGGCGCGGGCTTCTTCGGCGCAGCCTTCGCGGCGCTGCGCTTCTTCGTCGTGGGCTTCGTTCGAGGGCGAGGCGTTCTGGTGGTCATCGTCGTCGACGGTGCAACGCTCGATCGAGGCGGGTCAACGGGGAACGATGGGCGCACGAGCGACGCTGCGCTCGCGGGGATGACGCGACGGTCCCTCATGGGTGTGGATGAAGAAGCGGGCAGGAACCGGCGGCCGTCAGAACGCCGGGGCGTCGCGCTGAGATCGCTCCCGGCGTCGTGACCGCCGCCGGTTCTTTGCGTCAGTTTCACCGGCGCCCGATGAACGCGGCCGCTCTGTCACATCCGCCGTCGCCCTCGTGCGCTCAGGGCTCACCGGGGCCGTCGATCGCCTCGTCGAGTCGCTGGCGCTCGCGACCGCGGCGCCCCTTCAGCACCTCCTCGCGGTGACGCAGGAGCAGCACGCGGCTCCGCGTCGGGTCTTCGCACGCGAGGATGCCGTGGAGGGCCTGCGCGTCGAGGCGACGGCCGAACTTCGCGACGAGCTCCTCGGCGAGCGCGTGAAAGCGCGGGAGGTCCCAGGTGATCCACGAGCCGAAGAGCAGGCGGCGGTGAATGAGCGCGCGATGCTGCGAGGCGGCGTAGCGCGCGAGAAAACCGCCCGGGTCGCGCGCCGCGCGGTCGAGGATCCACCACGCCCGCGGGCAGACCGCGTCGCCCGTCGCCCACGCGACGACGGCCGCGGGCTCGATGTCGTCGTCGGAGACGCCTCTCGCGCCGAGCATCTCTCGCCACAGATAGTGGAGGTCGTGCGCGGGGCTCTGGAACGATAGCTTCGTCTCGAGGCGCGCGAGGCGCTCGGGCGCGGTCGCGAGCACGTCGAGCGCGCGCAGGTGCACGGCGTTGAGCGCGCGCGGCGTGAGTCTGTCGAAGAGGTCCTCGATGCGCGGGGCGTTGCGCGCGGGCATGGGCGGCACCTCGCTCGCGCCTCCGTGCAAGAAGTCATGCAGCGCGGCGCGCGCGGGCGACGAGCGGGCGCTGATTCGCAGGATCGCATCGACGGCGCGGCGCGTGTCGTCTTCGGGCGGCGCGGGAGGCGTGAACGCGTCGCCCACGAGCTCGCGCACCTCGACGATTTGACAGCGCTCGCGGAAGTACGCGCGCACCTCGTCGTAGTCGCCTGTGGCGTGATAGCCGAGGGTGATCCTGCCGTGCCCCTCCGCGTCGAGGATGCGACGACGGAGCCTGTCGTCGTGGGTCATCACGCCGACCACGTCGGTGAGCATCGCCCAGAAATGGGGATGCACCGCGGCGTCGACGGGCCCCTCGGGGAGCTCTTCAAAGATGTGCTCGCCGAGCGGCATTCCGACGCGATGCACCCAGCACGGTCGGTCGAAGAACGCCGCGGGCAGCGGGTGGAGCCTCGCCATCCCGTCGCGAAAGAGCGGGAGGTCGCGAGGCGTGAAGAGCACCGTGACGGGCCCCGACGGCTCTGGCTCAGGGAACATCACGCGAGGATATCGCACGCTTTCACCGGCCCCGATGATGGCGTTCACCGGCCCCGATGATGGCGTTCACCGGCCCCGATAGGGCGAGCGCATCTAAACCGCTTGAGGTGTAGACCTTCGCGTGCCAGTGCATGGGATGCGAACCCACTCCTCTCTCGCGCGGCCGCGGGTCTCGATCAGTTTCGCGGAGCTGCGCGACCC
>JBPOHC010000408.1:0-29695 GCA_052035985.1 Myxococcota bacterium
CGTACCGCCGCACCACGCGCCTCGACCTCCTCTACGAAGACGACCCCCTCCACTCCGACACCGCACGCGACAGGGCGCTGATCGACGGCTTCGCGGACTGGCTCGCCGCCTGGGACACGCCCCAGACATGAGCTGAACCACCCGCCCGATGCCCGCGGAGCTTCGAAGCACTCGTTCTCGCCGCGCAGCCTTCGCCCTCCTGCTGGTGGCTGCGCTGGCGCTCGCCGCAGCGCTCACGTCATCGTCGGCGAAGGGCCCGCGAGGCGTCAGCGGGACGCGCGATCCGAACGCGCCCATGGTGGCCCCCGCGGGCATGGCGCTCGTGCCGGGGGGCATGTTTCTCATGGGCTCCGAGTCGGGCTTTCCTGACGAGGCGCCAGTGCATCGGGTGAGGGTCGAGCCCTTCTATCTCGGACTCACCGAGGTCACCGTGGCCGACTACCAACGCTGCGTGGACGAGGGCCACTGCGCGCCGGCCAGCACGCGCGCGTCGTGGCCGGAGCTGTTTCCCAACGAGGCCGACGCCTGGAGCCAGTTCTGCAACGCGCACGTGCCGACACGCGCGCAACACCCGATCAACTGCGTGGAGTGGGGCCTGGCCGACGCCTACTGCCGCGCCCACGGGTGGCGCCTGCCGACCGAAGAGGAGTTCGAATTCGCCGCGCGCGGAGGGGCCGAAGAGCGCACGTTCCCCTGGGGTGAGCAGCCGCCCGACGAGACGCGGCTCAACGCGTGCGGCCCCGAGTGCTCACCGCTCGTCAGCGCGATCCGCGGCAGCGGGTGGTTGCACCTCTACGAACGCCCCGACCCCTGGGGCGGCACGTCACCCGTCGGGAGCTTCCCCGCGGGCCGCGGGCGCTGGGGCCACTTCGACCTCTCGGGCAACGTGTGGGAGTGGACCTCGACGCTCTACTGCCCCTACGAAAACCCGGGCTGCTTCAGCGACGAGCGGGTGGTGCGCGGGTCGGGCTTCTTGCAGGTCAACCTGCTCAAGACCCGCGCGACGCGGCGCAATCAAGACACCGAGTGGCACGCGAGCGGCGACAGCGGGTTTCGCTGCGCGACGAGCCTGGGGCGCAACCCTCCGCCCGGCGCGTCGGCGCCCTCGTTCACGCTGATGCACCAGCGCCCCGGCACGCTGCGCTGGGCGCTGCTCTTCGCCGTCGTCGTGTCTCTGCTGGTGCTCATCGGCGCCGTGCTCGGTCTGCTCGGCGGCGGCGGATCGGTGCTGACGCTCCCGATCATGCTGCTCGTGGTGGGCCTCGTGCAGGTCACCGCGGCGGCGATGAGCGTGACGGTCCTCGCGGTCACGGCGCCGATCTCCGCGATCGCCCACGCGCGACGCGGCAACGTGCGACTGGCCCTGGGGCTCCTGCTCGGCGCAGGAGGTGCCACGGGCGCGTTCCTCGGAGGACGCCTCGCGCGCGCGCTCCCGCCGACGGTGCTGCTCGCGGGCTTCGTGCTCGTCATGGCGGTGACCGCGCGCGCCATGCTCCGTCGACGCGTCGCCTCGACGAGCGCTCCACGCGCGCAGGACACGCCCCTCCGTCGCGCGCTGCGAACGGCGCTGCTGGCCCTGAGCGGCCTGGGCGTCGGGGTGCTCTCGGGCCTGCTCGGCGTGGGCGGCGGCTTTCTCATCGTGCCGATCCTCACGCTCCTCGCGGACGTGCCCATCAGCGTCGCGGTGGGCACCTCGGCCGTGGTCATCTCCGTGAACTCCATGGCGGGCGTCATCGGCCAGCACGCGTGGTCGTACGTCGACTGGCAGCTCGCGGTGGCCTTCTCGCTCGCGTCGGTGGTCGGCACCCTCGTGGGCGGACGCTACACGGGTCGTGTCGCCCCCGAGCGCCTGCGTCGGTGGTTCGGCGTGCTGGTGCTCGTGGCGGGCGCGGTGGTGCTCACGCGCCAGGTGCTCCCGGGTCTGCGCGACCTGCTGCGCTCGCACTCGCAGGTGGCCCCCGCACACCAGCACGACCGCGGGTGACGCGCTACGCGAGCGTCAGCGCGAAGGCCGCAGCGCCAGCCGCGATCGCCGTGTGGCGGTAGCGCAGACGGAGATCGCGAAGCTCGCGAAGGTCGCCGTGGAGCGCGCGCGTCGCGAGGGCGACCGACCACGGCGCAGCGAAGAGGAACAACACCGCAGTGAAGAGCGTCCGGTGCGTCATCGCGCGCGCGAGCCACCACGCGACGGGGGTCAACGCCGCGAGGCTCAGCGCCGCCGCGAAGAGCGCGCCGCGAGCGCCCGCGACGACCGCGATCGTCGAGACGCCGCCGCGCTGGTCGTCATCGCGGTCCGCGGCCTCGTGGATGAGCTGGCTCGCGAGGAGCATCAGCGAGAAGGCGCTCACCAGCGCGTCGAACGAGGGATGACCCGCGCGCGCCGCGTCGGCCATCGTGAACCCCGGCAGGGCGAGGACGACGTTCCAGAGCGTGCCGACGAGCGGGACGCGCTTGAGGCGAGGGGGCGCGGAGTACACCGTCGCCGCCGCGAGGAGCAGCGCCGCGACGTGCCACCGCGCGTGCACCCACACGAAGGCTACAGCGAGGCATCCGAGCGCCGCGGGCAGCGCCCACGCGAGGGCGCTGCTGCGTGTGAGCCTCGCGCCGACGGGGTTCTTGCCGGGCCGGTCGAGGCGGTCGTCGAAGGCCTGGTTGACCGCGGACATGTACGCCAGCCCCAGCGTCCACGCCGCGAGGCCGCCCGCGAGCGCGGAGAGGGAGCGTGTGTCACCCGCGATCCAGCCGGCCGCGGGCAGCGGGATGAAGTGCAGCCAGTCGCGCACGCGGTAGAGCCGCAGGAGGTCGCGCGCGGCGTCACGGTTCATCGTCGCGACGCAACGGCGAGCGCGCCGAGAAAGGCGCGGGGGTCGAGGTCGAGGGCGCGGTTGACCTCGAACGACGGGACGCACGAGCACCCCGGACCCTCAGGGGCGCCGAGCGCTTCGAAGGCTTCGACGAAGCCCGCGGAGAGGCCGTTTCCGACGGGCACCTGCGCGCGCGTGAGCAGGCAGTGCGAGACCGTGCCGTCGCTGAAGACGTACGTGTGATAGGTGCCCGCCCAGCACGCGTCGCACGTGAGCAGCCGACGCCGCTCGGCCTGCGCCACGAGCGACGCCTCGGAGTTGCCCACCGGCGCGCCCTCGCGTTTGCGCGCGAGGAGCCCGCGCGCGAAGTCGGCCACGCGCGACTGCGAGAGCGCCGACGCGATGGGCAGGTGCACGTCCATGCGCGCGTCGTGTTCGAGCTGAAAGTACGCGGTGATTCCGTGCGCGCGCGCCACGTCGAGGACGTGGTCGACGTGGTCGATGCCCGCGGCGGTGACCACGGTCATGGTGACGACGCCCACGCCGCGCGCGCGCAGGCACTCGATGGCGCGCAGCACCCGCGCGTACGACCCCTCGCGTCGTTGGCGGTCGTGCACGGCCTCGGGGCCGTCGAGCGTGATGCACGCGAGGTCGAGCCCGTCGAGCTCTGCGATGCGGTCGGGGATGAACCACCCGTTGGTGTTCATCGACACGTGCACGCCCGCGCGCTTGAGGTGCCGCAGGATCTCGGGCGCGTCTTCGCGCAGGAGCGGCTCGCCGCCGATGACGCTCGCGCGGCCCATGCCCGCGGCATGCAGCGCGTCGATGGCCGCGAGCCACTGCGCGGTGGGCATCTCGTCGATGCGCTGCATCGGGATGTGGCAGTAGTCGCAGCGGAAGTTGCAGCGGTTGGTCAGCGAGAGCGTGACCTGAAACGGGCTCTTGCGGCCGAGCATGCGCCGCGCTCCGAGTTGAAGCACCGGCAGCGCGCGCCGCGCGAACCCGCGCATCGCCGCGTCCGCACGAGGAATCACGCGGCGGAAGCTATCCCCGCGCTCTCGCGGCCGTCAACACGGCGCTGCCTTGTCGCGCGCGCGCCGCGGCGCCTATCCTCCGCGCGTGTCTACGCAGAGCGCCGCGCGATGACGACGCCTTCACGCAGGCTCCCGCGGGGGAGCCTCTACTTCGATCCCGCGGGCGCGCTCGTCGACGCGATGCGCTCTGTCGCGTGGGGCGAGGGCGAGACCGTACGACGCTTCGAACGCGAGTTCGCGAATGCGCTCGACGCGCCCGAGGCCGTGGCGCTCCCGCACGCGCGCGTGGCGCTGCGCGAGCTGCTCGCGGTGCTCTCTCTGCCCGTCGGCAGCGAGGTGCTCATGACGCCGGTGACCATCCCCGACATCGTGAGCGTGGTGATCCTCGCGGGGCTCACGCCGGTGTTCGTCGACCTGGCGCCCTTCACCTGCAACATCGACTGCGACGACCTCGCGCGAAAGATCACCGCCCGCTCGCGGCTCGTGCTCGTGACGCACCTCAGCGGCATCCCGTCGGAGATGGAGCGGGTGATGGAGCTCGCCGGGCGCCACGGCCTCGAGGTGCTCGAAGACTGCTCGCAGGTGCCCGCCACGCGCCACGACGGCCTCGCGCTGGGGCTCCACGGACGCGCGGGCTTCATGAGCCTCACGCCGCTCAAGCCCGTCTCGACGCTGCACGGCGGAATGACCGTCACCCGCGACCCCGCACTCGCGCGAGAGCTCCGTCATCGCATCGCAGCGTCGCCTCCGCCGCTGCCTCCGAAGACGCTCGCGCGGCTCCTCGCGCGCGACACGACGCTGCACCTCGCGACGCACCCCGCGGTGTTCCCGCGCGTGACCTTTCACGCCGTGCGCGCGCTCGAATCGCTGCGGCCCGAGGTGGTGACCGAGTTCCAGCGGGGCAACCTCTTCAACGACCCCGCGCGGCGGCGTCGCGTGCGGCGCATCGAGCGACTGCCAGCGTGGATGGACGCGCGCTTCTCCGACGCGCAGGCCGCCATGGGGCTCCGCGGATTGCGCTCTCTCGCGCGCGACAACCGACTGCGCCGCGAGCGCGCGTTGCGGCTCCTCGGGCTCTTGCGCGACGCGGGTGTTCCCGGTCTTCCGCGCATCGTGGTCGACGAAGCGGAGTGCACCTTCTGGCGCTTTCCGCTGTGGGTCGGCGCGCCGTCGGAGGTCGCGCCGCTTCGAAGAAAGCTCCTCGCGCATGGCGTCGACACGTCGCCGACCAACCTCGAGTGTTGCAGCCGCGAGGAGGCCTTCGCCCCATGGTCCGCCGACACGCCCGAGGCGCGGCGCTACGTCGACGCGATGATCTTTCTGCCCATGCACTCGGCGCTACGCGAGGCCGACGTCGACCACATCGCCCGCGCGGTGATCGACGCGCTGCACACGCAGGTCAGCGCGGCAGCGGGAGCTG
This sequence comes from Myxococcota bacterium, assembly GCA_052035985.1. GTDB lineage: Bacteria > Myxococcota_A > Polyangia > Polyangiales > CAISKJ01. Next base: position 5,259 of record JBPOHC010000408.1, read on the forward strand.
TCGAAAGTACGCGACGATGAAGCCCGCGTAGCTCGCGCGCACGGTCACCTCGGGACGATCTGCGAGGAGCGCGCGCAGCCGACCGAGGTTGTAGTAGGGCACGAAGGGCCAGAGGTGGTGCTCGGCGTGGAGGTGCAGGTTGTAGGGCGTCACCAGCAGCCGTTCGACGAGGCCCGGCGTGTACGTGATGAGCCGTCGCGCGTCGGCGTCTTCATCGGGCGAGACCGCGAGCGCGTGCTCACAGAACATGCGGATCTTGTGAGGCACGAACACCATCGGGTACACGGGCGCGAGCCAGAACACGACGTAGTACCAGGGCGGAAAGCGCGCGCTGATCGCCGCGAAGATCACCGCCTGCGCGACGAGCGTTCCGCCGCGACGCGTGACGAAGCCGCGCAGCGCCTCGCGCCACGGCGCCGTCGAGGGGCGCCCGTGCAGCGCCTTCTTCAGCGCGCGCGGAAAGGCCGTGAGCCCCGTGAGAAAGAGCGCGAAGTCGGCGCGCGTCGACTTGTCGTTCACGGAGTAGAGGTAGCGGTCGGGGTCTGACCCCGCGGCCATGTGGCGGTGATGCAGCGCGTGGTTGCGCCGCTCGCCGTCGAAGTCGACGCCCACCGGCGCGCAGAGCGCGACGCGCGCGAAGAGGTCGTTGGCGCTACGCCGCGCGAAGAGGGTGCGGTGGTCGCCTTCGTGTGTGAGCACCGAGAGCGCGTACTGGCGGTTGCCGATCACCACGAACGCGACCGCGGCGCTCCACATGGAGGGCCAGCGCGCGAGGAGCGCGAAGGCGAGCGCGATCAGCGCGTAGTTGAGCGCGACGTCGGCGAAGACGCGCCACGGACGCTTGCGAATGAGCTCGCGCAGGAGCGGTGTGTTTGGCGGGAGAAGCGAGCGCCCGAGCGCCTCGGCGTCGGAGACATCGGTCGCAGCAGGGCCCATCGCGGTGCGCGATCTTCGGGGAGAGCGGACCGCGGGCGCAAGCACCGACCCGCGCCACGGAGCGCGTAGACAACCCGCCGTCGCGCTCCTACGATCGCGGCTCTCACGCACGTCACGACATCACCCTTGCGATGTTGACCTCCCTCGAGAAGCTCAGAATCTGGCTCGTCGTCCGCCTGCTCTGGTCGTCGCCGAGAAGGGTGGCCGAGGCGGTCCGCGGGTTTCAGGCGACGGAGGCCGACGGCGTGTGGCACCTGCACCGGGGGATGCGCCACATCGAGGATCCGAAGCTGCGCGCGATCGTGTTCACGCACAGCCTCGAAGAAGAGGCGCACGCCGAGGAGTTCGGCGCGGTGTACCGCCACTACGGCGACCGCCCCGCGGCGCCCCCCGCCTACGAGCGCGAAGACCTCTACGGGAGCGCGACGCCGCTGTGGAAGCTCTTCGCCTTCGTGCACGTCGGCGAAGACGACGCAACGGCGCGCTTCGGCCACCTGCGCGACGCGCTCGAAGAGGGCCCCCTCAAGCGCGCGCTCGCACGCATCGTCGAAGACGAGTCGGGCCACGTCGACCTCACCCACAACATGCTCCTCAAGATGGGCGCGACGGAGCGCGAGTTTCGCGCCGAGGCGATGCGCGTGCGGCTCGCTCGCGCGTGGGCCCTCTGGATGCGCGCGGGCAAGCGCGTCATCGACGTCGTCGCCGTGACCCTCCTGAGCGCGGCCTACGTGCTGCTCGGCGTGTTCCTCTCGGCGGCGGCTCGCAAGCGACTCCAGAGCCGCGTGGTCGAGCACGACAACGGCCGCTTCAAGAGCCTCGCGTGAAGGTCCTCGGCGTCTCCTTCGGCTACCACGACGCGTCCGCGTGCCTGGTCGTCGATGGCGCCGTCGCCGCAGCCGCCGCCGAGGAGCGCTTCACCCGCCAGAAGCACGACGCGAACTTCCCCGCGTGGGCCATCGAGTACTGCCTGTCGCAGTCGGGCCTGCGCATCGGTGACCTCGACCGCGTGGTCTTCCACGAAGACCCGCACGCGAAGTTCTCGCGCGTGCTCTGCGCGGCGCTCGCGCCCTTCCCCTCGTCGCGGCAGGAGTTCGTCCAGTCGACCAAGGCGTGGCTCGGCCGCAAGCTCTGGGCGCTCAACACCCTCTCGTCGCGGCTCGACATCGCGCCCGAGAAGGTCAGCTACCTCAGCCACCACTTCAGCCACGCGGTGCAGGCCTTCATGGGCTCGGGCTTCCGCGAGTCGGCCGTGCTCGTGGTCGACGCCGTCGGCGACTGGTCCTGCACGGCGCTCTATTCCGGCGCGTGGCGCGATGGAAAGCCTCACCTCGATCGCCTCGTCGAGATCGCGTACCCCAACTCTCTGGGCCTCGTGTACTCGGCCTTCACCGCGTACCTCGGCTTCTCGCCCAACGACAGCGAGTGCAGCACCATGGCCCTCGCGGCCTTCGGCGAACCCCGCTTCGCAGAGCAGGTGCGGGCCATCGTGCGAGAGGCCGACGACACCTCGTACGAGGTCGACCAGCGGTACTTTCACTTCGCGGAGTTCTACAAGGGCGCTGTCTCGCAGCGCTTCCTCGACACCTTCGGTCCCGCGCGCGACTTCAAGGCTCCGCTGCCCTTCAGCTCGCTGCCGAGCGAGAAGCCCGCCGAGGTCTCCGCCGACGCGCAGCGCCTCGCCGACATCGCCGCGAGCGTGCAGCTCGTGACCGAGGAGCGCCTGCTCGCGCTCTGCCGCAAGCTCCGCGGCCTCGTCGACTCCGACAACCTCTGCTACGCGGGCGGCGTGAGCCTCAACTGCGTCGCCAACCGACGCATCCTGGCCGAAGGCCCGTTCAAGAGCGTGTACATCCCGCCGGACCCCGGCGACGGCGGAACCTCGGTGGGCATCGCCCTCGGCTACGACGCCCTCACGCGCGGCGGCTCGCCCGAGGCGCAGCGCTACTCGCCCTACCTCGGTCCCTCGCACGACACGTCGCCCGAGGTCGCGATGCTCGACCACATCAAGCCCGAGCGCTTCGCGCGCTACCTCAAGCGCGGACTCGATCCGGTGCCGGGCCAACGCTGGCAGCACCGCACCTTCGAAGACCACGCGGCGCTCTACGCCGACGTGGCCGCGCGGCTCGTCGCGGGACGCATCGTGGGCTGGTATCACGGCCGCGCCGAGATCGGTCCGCGGGCCCTCGGCAACCGCTCGATCCTGATTCGCCCCGACGACGGAGCGCTGGCCTTGCGGCTCAGTCGGAGCGTGAAGGATCGCGCGCTCTTTCGTCCGTACGCGCTGTCGGTCACCGAAGCTGACGCGGCGCGCGTGCTCGAGATCGCGCCCGACCGGCTGCGCGACTACCGCTGGATGCAGCACGCCGCCGCGGTGCGACCCGACATGCGCGCGCGGGTGATCGCGGCCACGCACGTCGACGGGACCACGCGCCCGCAGGTGTGCCACGCCGACGACAACCCGCGGTTCCACGCGCTGCTCACGGCCTTCGGTGAGGCGTGGGGCCTGGCCGCGGTGCTCAACACGTCGTTCAACCCCGCGGGCTATCCCATGGTGTCGACGCCGACCGAGGCGCTCGCCATGTTCGCGCGCACCGACATGGACGCGCTCGTGCTCGAAGACACCGTGATCTGGAAGGAGGCTCCATGAGCGAGAGGCCCTGGTACGAAGGACCCCGCGGGGTCGTGCGTACGGTGCTGCGCACGTTCTCGATGTTGTCTGACCAGCGACTCGGCGTGTTCGTGCCCTTCGTGGGGCTGCTGCTGCTGCTGGCCGCGGTGCTCTGGGTGATCAGCGCCATCGCGCCGCTCGCGCCCTTCGTCTACTCGCTGTTCTGACCGGCGGGACGCGCGATCACCCTGCGGATGGCCTCGTCGAGGGCGCCCGCGATGCGGCTGTGACCGGCGGCGTTGGGGTGGCAGACGTCCCAGCGTCCGTTGGGCTTGAGGTAGCGCTCGAAGCGCTCGCCGCGAAAGGCATCGACCACGCGGATGGTCTCGAAGCCCGTGGCGCGTGAGACGCGCGCGACGCGGTCGTAGAGGTCGTTGCAGAGCGGGTCGGCGAAGTCTTCGACCACGGGGAGCACCGCCACGAGCACGCGGAAGCCGTGCTGTCGTCGCAGGAGCGCGAGGCGCTCGAGGGCGCCGCGCACGACGAGTTCGAAGCCGTAGCCGCGGTGAAAGGGCTCGAAGAGCGAGCACACCGAGCCCGTCGCCGCGCGCTTGATGAGCGGCAGAAAGCGGAACAGAAAGAAGCTGTTTCCGATGCGTCGATAGGCGCCGTTCTGGAGCGACGCGCTGGTGAGCATGTACCCGACGACGACGAGGTCGGGCTCGTAGCGCATCCCCACGCGCTCGAGGAGCCGCACCTGCTGCTGCGTGTTGTAGCCCTCGCACGAGACGTTGATGACCTCGACGCGACGCCCGTCAGGCAGCGCGCCCGCGAGGCGTCGCTCGAGCACCTCGTGAAAGCGATCGGTGTAGGGCACGCCGCCGTCGTTCGCGATGGAGCCCGTGAGCAGCGCCACGCGGTACACGCCGGGAGGCTTCGGAATGGAGTGCTCGCTGTCCCACAGCCCCTGCGAGTTGATGCGCACGTAGCTGCCGTCGCGGTTGACCTCGGCCCGCGCGTCGGGGCGGTACTGGTAGCGCTGGAGCACGTCGCCCGTGACCATGATGTGCTCGTTGTGAACCTCGCCGAAGCGTGACTGCGCTTCGAGCAGGAGCACGGCCACCGCGACGGTCGCAGCGAGCGCGCGAATGCCCGTACGCACGAAGGCCGGGCGCGCCCAGCCGCTCGCGACGAAGACCACCACCAGCGCCGCGGTGAACGGGCGAAAGACGTCGGGGATGTAGTAGTCCGAGTCGACGGAGGCCATCGCCCACGCGTCGAGCGCGAGCACCGCCGCCGCGCCGATCAGCACCGCCGCCGCGGTGAAGCGAGGCGGCGCCTCGGGGCGAGGGGCGAGGGGCGGTGGCATCCCGCGTGGACGCTACGCAGCGCGCGCGCGATGTCAACGGCGCGTCGTGATAGCGTGCGCGCCGTGGTAGCCGCCCGATCGCAGCAAGCTGCTGGGGCGACGATGCGCGCGATGACGCCCGTCGCACGCATCGACGCGCCGTCGCCCGAGGTCTTCGAAGCGGAGTACGTGCGGCGCTCGCGGCCCGTGATCCTGCGCGGCGCCATCGACGACTGGCCCGCGATGAAGCGCTGGTCGCCCGCGTACTTCAAAGCGCGCTTCGGCGAGCGCGAGGTGCCCGCGGTCCGCTCGCGCGGCGGGTCGATGTACGACGCGAGCGCGGGGCTCTTCTACGAGCGCGTGCGCGTGGCCGACTACGTCGACCTGCTCGAGGGAGCCCGCGGGCGCGACCTCTACATGCTGTTCCGCGTGCACGAGGTGATGCCCGAGCTCTTCGACGACATCGTGCGACCCGCGTACTGCCGCGACGCGAGCTGGTTCCGCTCGCGCTTCTGGTACGCGCCGCCCGACGCGCGCGGCCCGCTGCACCGCGACCTGCCCGAGAACCTCTACGCGCAGGTGTCGGGCCACAAGCGCTTCGTGCTGATCGATCGACGCCTCACGCGCATGATGCACCGCCACTCCTTCGCGTCGGGCGTGCCCAACTACAGCCCCGTCGACGCCGAGGAGCCCGACCTCGAGCGCTTCCCGCGCTTCCGCGACGCGCCGCGCGAGGTGGCCGAGCTCGGCCCCGGCGACCTGCTCTACATCCCGAGCATGTGGTGGCACCAGGCGCACTCGGATGACGTGAGCATCTCGATCAACCTCTGGTGGGCGAAGGGACCCTTCGTCGCGATCCTCCGCGCCGCCGAGGCCTTCATGCGTTTGCGAGACCTCAAGCTCTGACTCAGAGGCTCACGCCGCGCGCGCGCTTGAACCAACGCGCCATCGTCACCAGCGCGCCGTACGCGCCCGAGGACCACCAGTAGTTCACCGACACGCACGTTCCGATGGTTCGCACCTGATGCCACCAGAGCCGCGGGATGTAGAGCATGTCGCCGGGGCCGAGCTCGGCCACCACGGGGCTCGCGTCACGCATTCTCGGAAAGCGCTCGAAATCAGGCCGTTCGAGGTCGACGCGCGCGCCGTTGGGGACGCCGTGCAGCGGCCCGTTGGGATAGAGCGACGCGCTCTGGCGCGGAGGCGCGAGCACGAAGCGCTTGCGGCCCGAGACCACCGCGTGAAAGTTGTCGGCCACGTCGAAGTGCAGCCCCGAGGTGGTGCCGTCGGCGCCGATCCAGAGGTTGCCGTCGTGCCACGAGGCGCCGTCGCAGTAGGGCGGAAGCGGCGCGTCGCGCGCGAGCGTCGGAGGCAGATCGGCGAGCGGCGTGGACACGTACCGATCGCGCGCGCCGCCGCGCAGCGCTTCGAGGAACGCGCCGAGCGTCACGGGGGCGTGCTCGAGCCCGCGGCGAGCGTCCATCACGACGGCGCCGCGATCGAGGCGAGCCGCGAGCACGCGCAGGTCGCCGTGCTCTCGCGCAAGGCGGTCGAGCGACCAGCGCTCCGTCGCGGGCCACGACGTGGCGACCCCGCGGAGCACCACGGGCGTTGCGGAGGCTTCGTACTCGCGCGCGAAGCGCTCGCGCGTCGGCGCGTCGATGCTGTCCACGAGGCGGTGCGCGCGCATCAGGACCGCGATGATCACCGCGCGCGGGCGGGCGTCAAGCGCGGCGCTTGATGGGCTCGCGGGTTCGGGCGTAGGCTGCCGCGCGATGAAGCTGCCGGGCCTCGAGGGTGTCGTGCGTCGGGCGCTTCCGCTGGTGCGTCAGGTCGAGCCCCTGGCGCGCTTCGGCGTGGCGCGCGCGACCGGTCGCAAGTTCCCGCTCATGGTGACGATGTCGCTCACCGACCGGTGCAACTTTCGCTGCGAGTACTGCTGCCTGCCGCAGATGAACCGCGACGAGATGAGCACCGCGGACTGGCACCGCGCGATCGACGAGCTCGCCGACGCGGGCATGATGCGCGTGAGCCTCATGGGCGGCGAGCCGCTAGTGCGCAAAGACGTAGGCGAGCTCATCGACCACCTCAAGGCCCGCGGGGTCAACGTGGCGATGAACACCAACGGGTGGTTCTTCGCGCAGCGCATGGAGCACGTTTCGAAGCTCGACCTCGCGTGCATCACGCTCGACGGACCCAAAGAGCACAACGACACGCAGCGGCACCCGGGCTCGCACGACCGCGTGCTCGAGGCCATCGACCTCGCGAAGGGCGCGGGCGTGAAGGTCATCACCATGACCGTGATGACCGGCGCGCGCACCGACCACATCGACTACGTGCTCGAGGTCGCGCGTAACAAGGGCATCCGCGCGTTCTTTCAGGTCGAGCACGACGCCGAGGGAGACCTCACCAAGCCCATCGGACGAAGGCTCACCGACGGCGCGATCGCCACCGCCGCGCGGCACCTCCTCAAGCGCAAGGATGAGGGCTGGCCCGTGGGCCCGTCGCGAACCTTCCTCCACCAGCTCGCGGGTGACGGAGAGAACGGCGCGCGGCGCTTCTACAGCTGCGACGACTGCTACGCGTCGCGGTACTTCCTCTCGATCACGCCGTCGGGGTACGTGGTGCCGTGCCCGCTCACGTTCCGCGGGAAGGACCCCCTCGACGGCCGCAAGCTCGGCTTCGCGCGGGCCTTCGAGATGCTCGCGCAGCCCCGCGAGGCCGGCTGCGGCTGCAACCCCACCACGGAGCTGAACTACCTCCTGCGCTTCCGCCCCGAGGTGATCCTGAACGCGTTCGAGATCATGTGAGCCCGCGCCTCGCGCGGTTGCCGCTCGCGCTCGCGCTGGCGGTGTTTCTCGCGCTGGGCGCGTGGATGTCCCGCGGCATGATGGTGTTCTCCGAGGAGTTCATCATCCTGCCGACGACCTCGGGACGCGTGACCGCGCGCGCCCCAACGCCCGACGGCGCGCTGCGCTTCGCCCCCGCGTGTCGACCTGGCGACCGTCGCGTGCAGCTCTCGAGCGAGCGCCCGACGCTCTCGCTCTGCCTCGGCGCGCGGCGCTACCCGATCATGGCCGCACCGCACTTCACGGGGCTCTTCCTCTGGCCCCTCGATCTCCTGTGGCCGTTGCATCGCGATGACCCCTTCGCGCTGCGGCTTCTCCTCCTGCCGCTCGGCGCGCTCTCGATCGCGCTCACGCACCGCCTCGCGTCTCGCTTCGGAGGCGCGCGCCTCGCGACGCTCGTGGCGTTCGGCATGGCCTCGTCGTCGTGCTTCGTCTGCCTCACCTCGATCGTGCAGTGCTTCGAGACGCTGCCCTGGGTCTTTCTGGTCGCCGCGCTGCTGCTCGTCACCGACCTCCCCGCGCTCGCCCCTGGCGCCGACGCGCGCTCCGAGGCGCCCACGCGAAGGCTCGTCGCGGCCTCGGTCTGTGTGGGCCTCGCGCTGCTCGCCAACGTGAAGGCCGTGTTCCTCCTGGCGCCGCTCGCGCTGCTCGCGTGGCGCCTCGGAGCGCGCGTCGACCGCATCGGGAGGGCGCAGTGGTGGCGCATGGCGCTGGCCGCGGCGATCCCGCTTCTGCCGATCCTCGCGCCCATCGTCATCGATCCGTCGATGCGCTGGTCGCAGGGCCGCGGCAGCAACCTCGGCGGCGACATCGCGGCCAACCTCGCGCACCCGGGGAAGCTCTTCGAAGCCGCGCGCGACCTGATCCTCGAGTGGGCGGACTTCGGTCGCTACATGACCCGCAGCCCCGCCAACGCGCTGTCCGTCGCGGCCGCTGCGACCGTGTGCGCGTTCGTGCTCTACGACACGGCGCGCACGCTGGTGCGGCGCCGCGGCTGCGTCGTCACCGCGGCGTGCGGGGTCACGATCGTGACGTACCTCGCGGTGGTGGCGCTGCTCTACGCGGAGTTCCCCGCGAACTACACGCCGCTGCACGCGGTGTTCGGCGTGGCGACCGGATGCGCCGTCGACCGCTTCGTGGGCCCGCTTCACGGCCGCGCGCTGCGCATCACGCTCGCCGCCCTCGCGCTCGCGCCCTTCGCGTTTGGCACCGTCGACTCGATCCGCGCGTTCGAATCGGTCGAGTTCGTCACCAACAGCCGCGTCGAGCGCGACCTCGTCGCGCACCTGATCGCGCACCCCGAGCCCGACGCAGAGACGGTGACCGTCAACCTCCTCGCGGGCGGAGTGCCCGACGCGATCTCCCGCGGCCGCGTTCACACGGTGCAGGCGCACCCGTGGCTCGGCGCCTGCGAGCACGACGACGACGGCGTCGACCTCGCGACCTGCCTTCACGCGCGATGGACCTCGCTGCTGCGCGGCCTGCGCGATGCCAGGACCGTGCGGGTGGTCATGCCGACGAGCCTCGCGTTCGTGAGCCGTCCGCCGACGTTGCTCGAAGCACAGCGCGCGGGGCTCGAGGCCGCGGCGCGCGAGCTGGGGCTTTCGCTGCGCCTCGAACGGACGTTCTATACGCCTCGCAACGCGCCCGCGGCGCTGCTCCTCCGCGTGGCGCGCGTTGACCTTCGCGACGCGCGCATGCCATAAAACAAGGCACTCTGATGACGTCCCGCCCGCGACTGTACCCAACGACCACGGGCGTCTCGCTCGGCGACCTGGGCCCGTCGCTGGTGCCGCTCGCGCGCAACATCGCGGCGACGCGCCTGCCGGTGCTGCGCGCGCCCGAGCCCGTCTTCGCGACGTGGGCGGTGACCGAGGCGTGCAACCTCGCGTGCGCGCACTGCGACATGAACCGCCCGCTCCCCGACGAGCTCGATCACGCGCAGCGCATCGAGATGGCGCGGCGGCTCGCGCGCAGCGGCGTGTGGGGCGTCTCGCTCATCGGCGGCGAACCCCTGCTCGTCGAAGGGATCTTCGAGTACGCGCGCATCCTCAAGGACGGCGGCAAGCGCGTCTTCATCGGCACCAGCGGCGACCGACTGGGGCGCTACGTCGACCGCGTGCTCGACACGGGCATCGACGTGGTGACCGTGAGCATCGAGGGCGACGGCGCCGAGGCGCACGACAGGTTCCGTCGCCGGCCGGGGCTCTTCGATCGCGCGGTGGCGGCCTTCGACGCGATCGCGGCGCAGCGCACGGGCGACCATCCCCGGCTGCAGGTCCGCTGCACGATCAACCGCTACAACTACCGCACGATCGGCAACGTGCTCGCGTTCTGGCAGAACCACGCCGACAACGTGCTCGTCCAGGTGGTGCAGCAGAACTGCCTGCATCACGTCCGCGACGAGGGGTGCCTCTTCCGCCCCGAAGACCGCGCTGATTTCGAACGCGAGTTCGCGGCGCTGCGGGCGCGCTTCCCCTTCCTCGCAGGCCGCTACTACGACCTCCTGCCGCGGTACGTGTTCGAACCCGACGCGCTCTACAAGGACATCGGGTTCCGGTGTCTGCTCGTGCCCGCGACCTCGGTGATCCTCGAAGCCAACGGCAAGGTGAAGCTCTGCCACGGACGCGCCGACTCGCTCCTCGGGAGCCTCGCCGACGCGTCCCTCGGAGAACTCTGGACGAGCGATCGCGCCTCGAAGGCCCGCGATGACATGCAGTCGCGCGACTACAACTGCATGTGCTGGGAGTCGTCGTACGCGCGCAACCTCGACCTCGTCGAGATGAGCCGCTACTACGACCTCGCGATGGGGGCCGCGCGCAGCGTCGTGGGGCGCTCCCCGTGACCGCGCCTGACGAACCGATGGAGAAGCCACCCACGAAGCGCCGCTCGCGTTGGCGATCGCTCGCGATCTTCCTCGTCGGCGTGGTGGTGATCGATCTGGTCGCGGGCCACTTCATCGCCAGGCCGCTGGGCATCATCCGGCGCGCGGCAGACCCCGACGTCGTCTACGAGAACACGCCGGGCGACTTCTGGGGGCGCGCGACCTACGACGTCTGGAAGGCGCCGCTCTACATGATCTGGGACCTCGCGCGAGGGAGCTCCTCGCAGCCCCGTCGCAACGCGGTGCTCTACCGCATCGACCGCGACGGATGCCGCGTGCCCTCCGCGGGCTCCTCCTCGGCGACCGCGGACGTGCTGATGGTCGGCAGCTCGCAAGCCTTCGGAATGCTCCTGCCTGCCGAGAGCTCGGTGCCCGTGATGCTCGAGCGCTCGTTGCGCGGGCGCGGGTTCGACGGCGTTCACGTGGCCAACTGCTCGGTGGTGGGCCATCGCTTCCTGCAGACGCTGAAGATGGTGCGACGCGAGCTGCCGCTGAAGCGCCCGCGGCTCGCGGTCGTGCTGGTGCGGCCGTGGCACATGACCGAGCCCTTCCCCTACATCGAGGTGATGTCGCCGCGGAACCGCGTGCTCAACTGGCTCATCCACCGCTCGACCCTGGTGCGCCTCGGGTACTACTACACCTGGCACGACTCACCGCAGCCGAACCCGCTCTCTTCCGCCGCGGTCGAGGCGGGGCTCGACGCGTATGCGCGCGAGCTCGGTGGAGTCCGCTCGGAGTTCTTTCTGCTCGACGACGGTCAGCCCGAGTGCGAGGTCTTCGACAGGCTCGTCGTGACGCTCCGCGCGCGCGGCTTTGGCGTGCATCGCATCCGAACGCCGTCGGGGCCGCGTGACATGTTCATCGACGCCGACCGCCACTGGAGCGTGCGCGGAGGCCAGTACACCACCGCGCAGCTCCTCGACCCGGTGGCCGACACGCTGCGCGCCCTGGGCGTACCTCACGCGCCGTAGTTCACACGCGAGCGCTGTCGGGGGAATGCTCGTCATGCGCCGAGACGCGAGGCGATTGGGTTTGACGTTCGCCGCGTGTAGCCGACACTCGCGAGCGCTGTGCGAAACCCTCCTCCGGCGGCGCTGCTCGCGGCGGTCACCACGATCATGCTGTCGTGCGAGGGCTCCAGCGTCGGGGGCGGGGACGGGGGCGTGGCCGACGTCTCTCCATCGACGCCCACGTACACCCGCGACGCGCGGCCGATCCTCACGCGCTCGTGCGTCCCGTGCCACGCAGCGGGAGAGATCGGGCCGTTCTCGCTCGACACCTACGCCGCCGTGCGTCCGCTGGTCTCGTCGATGCTTCGCTCGGTGCACGCGCGCACGATGCCCCCGGCGCCGATCGACAACTCCGGCGCGTGCAACCGCTTCCGCGACACGCCGCAGCTCACCGACGCCGAGATCGCGACCCTCGACGCATGGGCCGCCGCGGGAGCGCCCGAGGGCGATCCCCGCGTTCCTGCGCCCGCGCCTCCGGTGTTGCCCACGCTCCAGGGCGTCGTCCGCACCATCAGCACCGCGAGCGATTACGCGCCGCCCACCGATCAACCCGACGCGTACCGCTGCTTCGTCGCCGAGGCGCCGGTGTCGAGCGGATCGTATTTCATCACGGGCTTCGACGCGCACCCCGGCAACCGCCGCATCGTGCACCACCTCATCGTGCACTATCCCCGCAACGAAGACGCCGCGGCGATGGCGCGCCAGCTCGACGCCAACGAGCAGGGCCCCGGGTACTCGTGCTTCGCGGACGCGCGCGTGGCCTCGATCCCGGTGGCCGCGTGGGCCCCGGGCTACGGCGCGACGCGCTTTCCCAACGGGCTCGGGATCGAGCTCACGGGCGGGCGCCCGCTGGTGATCGAGATCCACTACAACGTCGAAGGCGGCGGCGGAACGGATCGCACCGAGGTCGCGCTCGAGCTGCGCTCCGAGGGGGTCACGCGAGGTCACTTCGTGGCCCTCGTCGACCACGACCTCATCCTCCCGCCGCACATGCGCGAGGTCTCGCAGTCGGCGACGATGCAGCTCGCGGAGCTCACCCAGGTCGACACGCCCGTGCACATCTACGGGGTGTTTCCGCACATGCACACGCTGGCGACGGGGCAGCACATCGAGGTGATGCACCGCGACGGCACGCGCGAATGCGTGGCCGACGTGCCCCGGTGGAACTTCCACTGGCAGCGGCTCTATCTGTACGAGAACCCCGTGCTCGTCGATCCGCACGACGACATCACGATCACCTGCCGCTACGACACCACGAGCCGAAACACGACGGTGAACTGGGGCGAGGGCACCTCCGACGAGATGTGCGTCGGGGCCCTGTTCATCGGCCCGTAGCCGCTCCGGCGGCGATGCACGCGTTCGCCGCAGCGAGCTGCGCGGCGCAGTTGGCGCCGTATTGGTGCTGCGTGCAGCGGGCGCCTCGCGTCAGGCACTGGAGCATCGCGCTGTACACCTCGCGGCAGCCGAAGGCCTCGGCCTGGGCGATGGTGCCCGTGACGCTGGCCTGACACGCGTTGATGTCGCGGTGGTTGCCGCCCTCGCACTGCGCGCGGCGGGTGCAGTAGTCCGCGTAGGGCCCCGGGCGCACGGGAGGTTCGGCGTCGCGGCAGGCAGGTGCGGCGAGCGCGAAGGCGAGTGCGACGAGCCGCGCGCGCATCACGAGGTCGGCGACGCGCAGGTCTGACGCACGACCGAGAGCGCCTGCGCGCAGGTGCCGTCGTCGCCGATGGACGAGACGTCGCGGCAGCGCGCGCCGAGGGCCGGGTCGCCGCACGACGCGCAGGCGGCGGCGAGCTGCGCGCAGCTGGCCTCCTGGCTGTCGTGCGCAGACACCGCGGCGCGGGTGCCCGACGCGGCGTTCACGCACGAGGTCATCGCGCGGATCTGGCTGCGACACGCGGACTGGTCGAACTCGTGCCGGGTGCAGGTGCTCCGCTCGTTCAGGCAGCGGAACATGGTGCTGAACTGGTCGGCGCAGCCGAAGGCTTCGGCCTCGTTGCGAAAGGTCTCCGTCGCCGCGACGCAGGCGTTCACCGAGCGGGCGTTGTTGCCCTCACAGAGCATCATGCCGAAGGGGATCGGCGCCATCATGCACACGTGGTGGATGGTGCTCGGGTTGTCGCCCTCGCAGCGCATCGTGGCCTGACAGTACGCGGGAAACTCGGCGCGGATGTCGCCCCCGGAGCGCGCGTCGCGACACCCCACGCCAGACCCGAGAAGGATCAGAAGGGCGTTCCCAACGCGGAGCAGGGCGGTCGCGTCTCGCATGGATCCTTTGCACTCCTATCGCGGGCGACGAAAAATCGGCCCTGCTCGGCGCGAGTGTCGATCAAATCGGAGGGCGTCGCAAGAAGCGCCGAGCGGCGGTCGCCTCGAGGTCGCGATCGCTCGCGCGAAGGGAGTTGTGGGCGGGGAGGGAGAGGGCGTAGGAGTAACGACTCGTGCCGCGCGATCGAGGATGGATCTCACGGTTTCCACACCGAGGCGCTTCGAACCACCGACCGCGTCTTCGCGGGTGTGCGCCCCGCGCAAGGTGAGGATGTTCCGTGAACGCGCCGTAGCTCTGGTGGCGTGGGTGGCGACCGTGGCGTCGTGCACGTCGGCGCCGACGCCGACGCCAGCGCCGGTCGAGAAGGACTTCGTCGACGGCTTCGCGGCCTCGGGCATCACGCTGGAGCACACGGGGTCGTGGCCCTTTCTGCGCATGGGGCCCGTCAACGCCGCGGCGGTGGGCGACTGCGACGGCGATCACCTGCCAGACGCGTACGTGGTCACGTGGGACGGACCCGGCATCGTGTGGCGCAACACGGGAGGCGCGCGCTTCCGTCGCGTGGGGCCGCTGCCAGGCATGGAGCACACCGTCGCATCCGCGGCGGCCATGGCGGACCTCGACAACGATGGCCGTCTCGACCTGCTCGTGGCCGTGAGCGTCGAGGACTTCATCCGCGCGCAGCAGACGCAGGGCGGCCACGGCCCCGCGGAGCCCGCGCTGCGAGCGTTCCGGAACACCGGGAGCTGCGCGTTCGAGGAAGTGTCTGCGGCGTGGGGACTCGGGACCTTTCACACCGACGACGCCGCGATGTTCGCGGGTGTCGACCTGTCCGACGTGAACCTCGACGGGCGGCTCGACATGATCACGCGGCACAGCGTCGGCGGCGAGTCGCACGTGCGGATGTACCTCTCGCAGCCCGACGGAACGTGGGCCGAGTCGATGGACGACCTGATCGGCGGCCCGGTGGTGGGGAGCAACTGGACCAACTTCTTCCATGACGTCGACGACGACGGGCTGACCGATCTCTTCGTGCTCTTCGACGAATACCAGGGTCCCCCCGCGCGCTTCTTTCACCGCGTCTCGGCCACGGCCGCGCACCCCTACGTCGAAGAGACCTTCGACCCGAGGATCTTCGGTCCTGAGTACAACCCGGCGGGCTTGATGGGCGGCGCGTCGGGCGACGTCGACGGTGACGGCTTCCTCGACCTCTACCTCGTCGACCTCGGACCGCAGCACCTGTACCTGCACCGCAGCGGCCGCGTCGATCAGGCCGAGCGCGCGGGCGTGCAGATCCCTCGGCTCCCCATCTCAGAGACCCCCACCGTCGCGTTCGGCGCGAGCCTGTGCGACTACGACAACGACACGTGGCCCGACCTCGCCGTGGCCGTGGGCGTGACCGATGGCTACTACGAGCCTCCCAGCGCCTTTCTGTTTCACAACCGCGGCGACGGCACCTTCGATGATGTGACGCCGATCCTGCACCAGACGGGTTCGTTCTCGAGCCTCTGGATGACCGCCGCGGACCTCGATCGCGACGGGCGGATGGACTACTGGATGGGCGGCCTGCGCGCGCCGCCGCACATCTATCTGAACCGCGTCCCGTCGGGGCGCTCGCTGGCGGTTCGACTGCGCGGACGCACCTCCAACTCCGAGGGCGTGGGCGCCATGGTGCGCGCGCGCCTCGGCGCCCGGACGCTCGTGCAGGAGATGCAATCGGGCGGCAGCCCGTGGGGCTACGGAGAGCACCGGCTGCTCTTCGGACTCGGCGCGGCAGACCGCGTCGATGCGATCGAAGTGCGGTGGCCTTCGGGCTTCGTGCAGCGGACAGGACCCGTGCGCGCAGGCACCGAGACCGTCATCGAAGAGCCCGATCTGTTGCGCGTGGAGCCGCTCGTCGGCGCGCCGGGGACGACGTTCACGGTGACGGTGCGACCCGCGCTGCCGTCAGGCCAGGACCTGGGGCCCGGGCATCGCGTGCAGGTGGCCCTGGAGCCTGGCGGCGCCGTGATGGACGCCACGGACACGGGCTCGGGCGCATACGTGGCGCGCGTGACGCCCGCCTTCCGCGGGGCTGGGGTGTTGAGCGTGCGGATCGAGGGCGCGGAGCTGCGTGCCCACCCCCGAATCCTGGTCCGCTGATCACTGCGCGCTGCGTCGTTCGCCGCGCGTCGGCGGCCTCGAAGGGGCGCCCCATCCGCGTCGCCACATGGCGATCTCATCGAGGAAGCTGAAGGGCTTGCAGTGCACCGGGTTGGTCGCGCAGGTCGCGTTGCCGTCGCGGTCGGCGAAGGTCAGCGCGACGCTGGAGCGGAGGCTCAGCTCGCCGTCGTAGAACATCCCCTTCGTGGCTGCGCTCGACGAGAGGAGCACCGCGGCGACCCACGCCGCGACGTGGAAGCGGTTGTAGCGCGGCTCCAGGAGCGCGCCGACCTTCGTCTTCGGGACGCTGTCTGCGATGCGATCGAAGACGGGCACCAGGAGGTTGACCGCGGGGATGGGGAGCATCTTCGCCCAGTGCTCTGCGAGCCCGCGCGCGCGCAGCGCCGTGGCGATCACGGAGAAGAGCAGCATGTACGTGACCCCGAAGATCACCTGTCCGAGAGGCTTTTTCGGGGTCGTGGCGGGGTCGGTGACGAGCAGCGTGATGCCGAGAAAGATCGGCGCCCACATGACGCTCGGGACGTAGAAGCTCTCGCTGCTGATGTTGCTCAGGATGCGCGACGTGACGAAGGCGCTGAGCGAGATGAGGGCCAGGGGGATGCGCGCCATCGCGACGAGCCCGACGAAGAGCACGAGCTCCTGCATGTTGGGCGGCGCGTTGAGCGCGTGCGCGAGGTCGATCTCGCCGAAGCGGTTCGGATACAACAGACAGGGGACGGCGATGGCGCAGACGCCGAAGGCCGAGGGGTTGAAGATGTGCTTCCCCCCGCGGTGGATGAGGTGCTTCGACGCGATGGCCAGCGCGACGACGGCGTAGGAGAAGGGCGCGTCACGCCCGAGGAACCACACGAAGAGGTTCGCGGAGAACACCACCGGGATGGGCGCGAAGCTCGCGTACCAGCTCTTGTAGCGCAGGGTGCTGACCACGAAGTCGGCGCCGAACGCGAAGAGCACCAGCGCGCCGAGCTGAGAGAGGTACCCCCGCGTGACCGGCGCGTAGATCGCCCAGTACGCGAAGAGGAGGAACTGCACCGCCGTCTGCACGAAGTGGGTGAAGCGAAACCGCAGGCGGACAGGGACACCCAGCACGCCCCCGAGGATCGCCTCGACGCGGGTCGCGTCGGCGGGCGCGGTCACAGGCTTCGTCGTGTCCGCGGCGACGTCGATGCGGGCCATGGACTGACTCGTATACCGAAGCCGTCGCGGTTGTCGATCGACGGGTTTTTCACGCGTGTGTGGCGCGACTCCGCGCTTGTGCGCCGCCCGCCGTCGACGCGAGGATGCGCCGCCGCCTCCGAGGCGACAGCTCCGCGACGATGGCAGCACCGACACGAGACATCCTGGCGATCCTCCGGCGGCACTGGGCGTGGTGGCTGGTGCCGATGCTCCTCGTGCTGGCGGGCCTCGGGCTTCTGCTCCTCGCGTTGCCCGCGCCCGACGCCGCGCCGCCGTTTCGCTACTGAGCCCGACCGGGCAGCAGCGTCGCGAGCCGCGCGGCGATCTGCGCCGCGAAGTCACGCAGGTGCGCCGCGGGCGGGTGCACGAGGTAGAACGCCGCCTCGCGACCGTCCTGGTGGAGATCGAGGAGCTGCGCCGACGGCAGCGCCTCCGCCACGTTCTCGGGCGTGACGTGACCGCCCATCGCAGGGATCGCGACGAACAGCAGCGTCACCCCTCGCTCGCTCGCCCAGGTCCGCAGACGCCCCGCCTCGGCGCGGCTCAACGCATCACCGGGAGCCGAGAGGTCCTTGCCCGCGCGGAGGCGCTTCAGCGCGGCCAGCGTGCGGTACAGCGCGCTCCATCGCAGGGCCCGCTGGTGTTGGGTTTCGCTCCACGAGAGCGGCGCGCTCAGGGCCGCGGGGAAGTTCTCCTCCCAGAGCCGCGGGTCGGCGGCGAAGGCGCTCGCAACGTCGAACACCTCACCGCCCGGCGGCAGCAGAAAGGGACGCCGTCCGCGGTTGTACATCTGCACGACGATCGCGTCGGCGCGCAGGCGCTCCGCGCGCTCCCGCGCCAGCCACGCGGCCTGCGCGAGGGTGTAGCCCGAGGTGCCGTAGTTCCAGACCTCCACGGGGCGATGCAGCCGTCGCGAGAGCTCTGCCTCCAACTGCGCGGGCATCGTCTGCGCGTCGTCGACGTTGGCGCCGTAGGTGGTCGATCCGCCGACGCAGAGCACCCGCAGCGCGCCGGGTGTCTTGAGCTCCGCGTGATCGGGCAGCCGCGCGCCGTGGGCGCCGATGTGAACCGCGTAGCGCGCGCCAGGGTCGTCGTGGATGAATGTGCTGTTCGGGCGCAGTCGGTAGTGCAGAAAATCCCTCGTGGCGACGTGCGCGGAGAGGTCGGCGCCCTGGTAGTACAGCGCGCGAGCGAGCGCCGCGTCGTCGATGCGCAGCGCGCGCACGGCGACCTCGACCAGCGCGAGCGAGAGCGCCGCGCTGAGGAGCGCGAGCGACACGCGCGCGAGGCGACGACGCGCGGTCGGGCTCATCTCCGCTGCCCCACGGCGCGACACAACGGTGTGAGCATCGGCGTGAGCGCCTCGGCGGCGAGGCGGTGCCCGAGCGCGTTGGGATGCTCGTTGGCGGGGCTCACCCGCAGCGTCTCGTGCGCGCGACCCGCGAACACCGGCAGCAAATCAACCCACGGGATCTGCTCCCTTCGCGCGAGGTCACCCAGCCATCGGTGCGGCTCGGGCACGAGGTAGTGATCCAACTGGTAGAGCCAGGGATAGAGGGTCATGGCGAAGGCGACGCCGTCGCGCTGCGCGTCTGCGCGGAGGCCGCGGATGTGCCCGGCCATGGTCTCGAAGCTCTGCGCGGTGTTCCGCGTGACGCCGCTGCGATACCAGGCCACCGTGCGTCGCTGCATGAGGGCGAGCCGCAGCCGCGCGCGCAGGTGCGCCACCACGCGGGAGTGCGCGTCGAACCAGTCGGGGCGTCCCCCCGCGCCGTAGATCTCCGCGAGGGTGTAGGCGGGGTTTGGGACGTCGAGGTCGTTCACGTAGGCCACGAGCAGCAGCACGTTGGCGCGCAGCCTCGGCTGGAGCGCTGCGTAGCGCGCGGACTCCTGCGCGGTGTCGTTGTCGGGGCGCCCGAGGTTCATCACCAGCACGGGCTGATCGGGCAGGGCGGCCTGCAACCGCCGCTGCAACTGCTGCGGGAGCGTGTCGGCGAAGGCCACGCTCTCGCCGTACGCGAAGGAGTCTCCGAGCACCGCGACGCGACACTGACGCGGCAGCACGGCGGGAACCTCCTCCCACGGCGCTCGCAGCCCGAGGCCGTTGGCGCCGACGTCTTCGCGGCGACGGTCCATGTCGGGCAGATCCGGCACGCGCGGCGGCGGGACGTTGGCGATGCGCAGCGCGAGCTCCATCAGCAGGAGGCCCGATGCCGCGCCCGCCGCGAGCAGCGCGCTTCGCAGACGCCACGCGCTCATCGGGGTCGCAACCAGTAGAACCCCAGCGTCAGCGAGGGGACCCTGTCGGCCATGACGCGCAGCTCGGCGAAGCGGTGCTGCGCGGTCGTCACGGTGAAGGTGCGCGCGGGCGTGAGCGTGAAGCGCGCGCGGAAGCGCGTGAGCAGCGGCCGCTCGAGCGACGCGGGGATCCTCCGCTCGCGAGACTCGCAGGGGATGAACGTGTGATACACGCTGCCCTCGTAGAAGAGCACGCGACGACCTCGCGCCCGCTCGTCGGAGAAGATGTTCGCGGGCACGACCTGCGGCGGACGGAGCCCGCGGCGCTGATACACCCACCGCAGCTCGCCGCTCTGGAAGATGGCCTCCACGGGGTCGCTCCCGCGATGCGCGCACCCCATGTCGTCCTGGATCTCGGGCGGCACGACGATCACGTCGCAGGGCGGCAGGTGATCGAAGGCCGATGACACGGCGCGCGCTTCGAGGGAGAGCGGCCGACGCTCGCGCGCGAACGCGACGGACTCGCGGCTGAGGGGCCACGGGAGCAGCGCGGCGACGGCCATGACGACCGCGGCGACGGGCCACCATTTGCGCGCGCGGTCGAGCGCGATCACCGCGCCGAGCGCCGCGAAGGTCGACGCGAAGAAGTGCGACGCGAAGCCGTGCACGTACCGCGTGGGATAGCCCCCATCGAGCGGGACCTGCCCCCCCAGCGGGACCTCGGTGACGAGCCACGCGACGGCGACCACCACGAAGGGAACGATCGGGCGCCAGAGCGCCACGCCGAGGCCGAGGAGGCACAGCAGCGCCCAGCTCCGCGGCGTGACGCGGGGATCGAAGTACAGGATCGTCTCGCGCGCGCCGGGAACGAAGAGTCCCAGAGCCTCGGAGAGCCGCGACGCCTGACCGCCGTGATCGCCGCGCTGAAAGAGGCTCTGCGCCACGTCGAGGGCGCTCGGCGCGAGCAGCAGCGCCCACAGGATCAGCGCCGGCACCGTCGACGCGCGAGGGCGGAGCGACGCGGTCGACCAGGCCCACGGCGCGAGCAGCACCATCGGCGCCAGCGCCATGAACACGTGGTTCGAGGCCATCGCGAAGCCGAAGGCGCCGAGGGCCGCCGCGGGCTCCCACGGGGCCGCGTCGGGCGCGCACGCGCCGAGCGTCGAGAGGGCCGCCGCGAGGAGGCAGGCGAGGGCGAAGGGCCACATGGTGTCGGCCGCCGCCACGCGCGCGAGGGCCGGATGAGACACGAGAAACAGACCCGCCAGCGCGCCGGCCGCGGGGGCGTGCGCGCGCAGCGTCGTGCGCGCCGCCAGCGCCCGCACCAGCGCGACCAGCAGCGCAGCGTCGAGCGCGGTGAGCGCGAGGCTCACGACGCTCAGCGTGAGGAGACGATAGGGAAGCGCGCGCAGAAGCAGCCCGTACGCGGCCATCGAGGGAAGGCCCCAGGCGCCCCGCGGCACCGCGACGCAGCTCCGGTCGTACGCGCAGTCCGCGCGGGCGATGAAGGTGTTGTGGTCGTGCGCGGGTTCGAAGGGGACGCGCGCGATCAGGAGCGTGAGCGCGCCCGCGACGAGCGCCGCGCCGACGGCCGCGAGGAGCTTCCGATCGAGCGCGCCTCGGCGCCTCCAGGCCTGTGCTGCGAGCGCCGCGAGCAGCACGACGAAGGCAACCTCGTAGGCGCGACGCATGAAAACAAGGCTGATCGCCGTCATGGAGTGCGCAACCTTCGAACTTCCGAACTCCGCGAGTCCGTCACTCTCGAACTCCCGAGGAACCGCAGTCTGTCAGGTCCGGAGCGCTTCCATCACGGAGCGCACGGACTCGACGAGCGAGGGCTTCGGCGACGCCTCGGGCCGCGCGAGGCGGTAGCCCCCGGAGACGCCCGCGCCCTTCACGGCGAGCGAGACGGTGACCGTGTTTCCGTCGCGCGCGTCGAGGAGCACCGCGGCTTCGCGGCCTCCCGGAGCGACCCTCACCTCGCGCCACGAGAGCTCGCCGAAGGGGGCCTTCTCCCTCAGCTTCGCGAGGCACTGACCGATGCGCCGATCGACGCTCGCGGACAGCGCCCGCTCCGACCGCAGCGCCGCGTCGTCGGCCACGGGGTGTATCACCGCCGCCCCGTCGACCTCGCGCAGCCGTTCGAAGAGCGCGCGCAGGAGCGGCAGCGCGGAGCCCTCATCGCGGGCGTCGACGAGGTGCAGCGACCACCGATCGGTCGCGGCCACGCCGCCCGCACCGCGCCCCCCTCGACGCAGGGCGACCCTCACGAAGGCACTATTTTCACCGTGAAACGTCGCGATGACCTCGCCCGCCCTCGCGTCGGTGAACACCGCCGCGGGCGCGTACGGCGCGGGCGGCCTCCACGCGCTGAGCGCGTCGATCAGCGGCGCGGCGTGGAGCGTGAAGAGGCGCTGCTTCGGGTCGAGCGTGAGGAGCCGCTCGCGCGTCACGGGCGTGAGCTCGTCGAAGCCGTAGAAGCGGGCGTAGGTGTCGAAGACGCCGCTGCACTGGCCGTCGAAGACGCAGCGCGAGCACGACTCTGGCTTCAATTTATCTCTACGTTTTACGAGGTATTTGTCCCACGGGGCGCTGAGCTCGTCCTTCGCGTCGACGGCGACGGTGAGGGTCTTCTCGCCGTCGTGGTGGATCCACGGCGCGAGGTGCGGCGCGACGCAGTAGGGGAGGTTGCCGATGTTGACGTCGAAGCCCGGCGCGCGCGCTTCGAAGCCCTCGATCATCGCGGTGAGCGGCGCGGCGAGGTCGGCGTAGCGGGGGATCGTGTCGCGGAGCTCGTCCTCGGTGCGGATGCCCGCGTCGAGGGGGCGCATCATGTCGAGGTGGAGCTGCCTCGCGCCGTACGGGAGGATGAGCTCGGGGAACGCGGGCACGGACTCGTAGTTCGAGCGCACCACGCACATGTTCACGGTGATGCGCTGCCCCCGGTCGCGGAGGTTCGCGAGCGTCTCGCGCAGCCGCAGGAACGACCCGAGCTTCTTCGTCGTGCGCTCGTGCGCGAGGGCCGTCGCGCCCTGGAACGACAGCCTCCAGGTGAAGCTCCCGCCCGTCGCGAGCACCTCGTCGACGAAGGCCCCGCGCGCCGTCTTGACCCCGTTGGTGAAGATCACGACCTCTTCGAAGCCGAGCGACACCGCCGCGCGGAGCACGTCGAGAAAGCCCGGCTGGAGCGTGGGCTCGCCGCCGAGGAGGGTGACCTTGCGCATCCCCATCGCGCGCCCCTCGCGGAGCTTCTCGATGATGGGTCTCGCCTCGATGGGCCTCGCCTCGCCCATGGCCGTGCGCTGCCCGCTCACGCAGAACACGCAGCGGTTGTTGCACATGTGACCGAGCTGGATCTCGAACTGGCGGTCGGGCTCCATAGGGGTGTTGGCGCTGCGAGACTATCGCTTCACGCGTCGCGCGTCGCGCGCGCCCACCGCGTCGTGGCCTCGTCGAGCCGCGCGACGTCGTCTTCGGGGAGCGTCCACGCGAGGGCGCCGACGTTTCGCTCGGCCTGCGCGCCCGTGCGAGCGCCCGCGAGCGGGATCACCCCGGGCTTCGCGCGGAGCCAGTTGAGCGCCACCTGCTCGGGCGGTCGATCACCGAGCGCGCGACCCGTCTCGCGCAGGAGTTCCAGCACCGGGAGCGAGGCCGCGAGGTTGTCGCGAGAGAACCACGGGGTCTCGGCGCGAGGGCCCTCGGGGACGTGATCGGGGCCGTAGGTGCCGCAGAGGATCCCCTGCTCGAGGGGGCTGTACGCGAGGAGCGTCACGCCGAGCTCGCGGCACGCGTCGAGGACGCCGTCGACCTCGGGCGCGCGGTGCAAAAGGCTGTAGTGCACCTGGTTGCTCGCGAGGGGAATCCCTCGTTTTTCAAGGGCTCCGTGCGCCTCGCGCGTCTCCGACGCGGTGAAGTTGCTCACCCCCACGGCGCGCGCGAGGCCCATCTCCACGGCGTCGGCCATCGCCGCCATGAGCGCCGCGATGGAGCACTCCTCGATGTCGGCCCAGTGCACCTGGTAGAGGTCTACGCGCGCGAGGCCCATGCGTCGGAGGCTCGCTCGCAGCGCAGGGAGCACCGCGCGTGCGCCTCCGCGGCCGCCGAGGGGCGCGAACTTGGTGGCGATGACCTGCGGCGGCCCCGGGCGTCGCGCGAGCCATCCGAGGGCCTTCTCGGCGTCTCCGTGGCCGTAGACCTCGGCGGTGTCGAAGAGCCTCGCGCCGCCCTCGATCGAGGCCTCGTAGGCGTCGACCACGTCGCGGGGACCGTGACGCGCTCCGAAGCCCCAATAGCGCCTGTCTCCCCACGACCACGCGCCCACGCCGAGCGACGGGACCGCGAGCGCGGTGCGTCCGATCGCGACGGTGGGCGGGGGCTCTCGCTGCGGTGTCATCGTCGAAAATGCCTTCAGTGAAGCGTGTCCAGGCGGTAGAGCCCGAGGTGCACAGTGGGCTCTCCGGTCGTCGAGGCGCGCACCGTGACGCGTCCGTCGGGCGCGGTCAGCACGCGTCGCACGATGACGTCGTCGTAGGGCCTCAAGCGGTGGCGCTCCTCGGCGACGGGGGTGAGCGCGAAGCGTCGGCGGACCTCTTCGCAGGGCCGCGCGAGGGCGCCCGGCGCGGGGCTGTGCGTCGTGCACGCGGCGCTCTCGTAGTAGTAGAGGCACGGGGGAGGGCGCGCGACGAACGCGTCGGAGAGCGCGAAGACCTCGCTCACCTCGGCGCTGCGGTTGTCGCTCGGGATCATCCCGATCTGGAGAGACCGCGGCTCGTACACGACGCCGCCGCGGAGGCGCATGGCCATGCGCTGAGAGCGCGGCGCGAGGTAGCGAACAGGCCGCGGGAGCTCGACGGCGGGGCCGAACTCCAGGACCGTGCACGACGGGTCGACGCGCCCCCGCACGCGCCGCAGGAAGGCGTACTCGTGCATCTCGGTGTAGTCGGTGTCTCGGATGAA
>JBPOHC010000363.1:0-4664 GCA_052035985.1 Myxococcota bacterium
CGTCCGCGAGGCGTCGGAGCACGCGGTCCAGTGACCAGGCGTCATAGATGCCGCGAGGGGTCATCACCTCCGCCAGCGCCGCCGCGAGCTGGTCGCGCTCGGCCTCGACGGGAGCGCGCACCCGCGCCTCGTACTCGCGGGCCGCAGTGTCGGCGGCGGCGGTCGCGAGGTCGGCGAGGGTGCGATCGATCGCTCCCCACTCCTCTTCGACGGCTGCCGCGCTGTCGAGCCCGTTGTCCCGGCACGTGAGGCCGTCGTCGCTCACCGCATCGCGGAATCGCTGCGCCGCCGCATGCAGCGCCGCGAGCTGGGCGCGCGCCTCGGCGAGGTCGCGCTGCGTCGTCTCCAAGATCGCGTTGAACGTGTGCGACTCCTCGGCCATGCGGTCGAGTGTCCGACGAGCCGAATCGCGCTCCCGCGTCGCCTTGTCGAGCTGGGCGCGCGCCGCGTCACGCTCGCGCTCGGCATCATCGCGCTCGCGCACGTTCTCGCGCACCGCCTCCACGAGATCGGAGTCGTCATCGGGCTCGCACGACATCGCCGACACGATGCGCGCCCGCAGGTCCTCGATGTCGCGCACGCGCTTCTCGGCATCGTCAAGCGCCTCGAGCAGCGCCTCGGTCTCGCGCCGCTTCATCGTGTCGAGCCACGGCGTCTTCCGCGCGCTTGCGATCAGCGCGTCTCTCTCTTCCTTCGTCATCGCTCACCTCCGCTCGTGCCCGCGCTGAGCTCGACGCCGTGCCGCTCGCCTCGTGTGGCTCACCGGATCGCCCGGTGACGTGGTGCCGTCGAGGGTCGTGACTGCGGTGCTGTCGAGCGCAGCGCGCGCTGTAGGGAAGTGCCCCGATTTGCGCTCCGTTCGGGGCCACACGGATGGACGTCGCGACTCCAATCGCGACTGCGCCCACCACATCGAGCACGGACGGTGGCAATCCGCTTGACGCGCGGTCGCAATGACTCGACGACGCGTGCTCTCCGTTCCTTTTGCGGTCCGTAAGAATGCCGGTGGCCGCCGATCTCTCGCGGGGAGGAACGCGCCCAAAGTGCTAGCCCAATGAGGAGTCGGCCCCTCAGTGGGCACCATCAAAAGGGATGTCGTCGTCCACGAAGTTGTCGGCCGGCTCCTCGCGCTTGCGTCCGCTCGACTGCCCACCTCGAGCGCCGCTCGGCTGCGCGCCACGCGTCTCGCCACCATCGCCGCTGCGCCCACCGAGCAGCAGCACCTCGTTCGCGTTGATGTCGGTGGCGTACTTCTTCACGCCGTCCTTGTCTTCGTACTGACGCGTCTGGATGCGGCCCTCGACGTAGATCGTCTTGCCCTTGACGAGGAACTTGGCGAGCGCCTCCGCGCGCTTGCCCCACAGGACGACCGAGTGCCACTCGGTGCGCTCCTGCGTCTGGCCGTCCTTGTCCTTCCACTTCTCGCTGGTGGCCAGTCGCATCTTGAGGACCGACTGCCCGCCGCTCGTGTACTTGAGCTCTGGGTCTGCCCCGAGATTGCCGATCAGCATCACCTTGTTGAGACCGCTCACGCTGCCACCTCCTCGTCCTTCAGCCCACACGCGGCGAACGCCTCGCGCTCGTCCACGCCACACCGCTCTGCCGCCTGCGCGATGTGCCTGCGCGCCTGCTCGCGCGCGTGGCCCGTGCGCCTGGAGATCGTCTCGCTCTCCGCGCGACACCACGCGAGCAGTTCGTCGGCGTCCTGGATGTCACCGAGTCGCCGCTTCTGCGGCGCGGTCTCCGCCTTCGCGGGCGCGGGCGCGTCCACGCCGTCCTCGAGCCACGCACGCAGCGCCGTCGCGAACTGCTTGCCGGGATGCTTGATGTGCGCGTCGTGGAGTGCCGCGCAGCGGCTCTTGCTGACCGAGAGCGACGCGTCGTCCATGTTGCCCACGAGGTCGAACTCGTATTCCAACCCCTCCTTGAACTTCGGGGCGAGGCCGATCTTGCGCGGCTCCTTGACGGTGCGTCCGCCGCGGTCCTTCTCCTCGACGACCCACTCGGTCTTCGTGCGCATCGTCGCGATGACGTGACCGGGGTACGTGAGGATCGCGTCAATGAGCGAGCGCGTCTGCGGGCTCATCGTCTTCCACGCGTCGAACCGGCCGCCCTTCTGGTCGACCTGGTCGAGAATGCCACCCTCGCCCTCCCACGCGTGCGAGAGCGAGTCGATGACAAGCACGTCGTACCCACCATCGCGCGCGGCGTTGATGGCCTTGAGGTACTCCGCGGGCGCGTACCGGCCGAGCTCCACGACGTCGAAGTCCGCGACGTCGCCGGAGTACTTCGATGCGGAGCCGCGTTCGGTATCGATGACCGCGATGCGGTCGCCGAGGTGCTTGCCGATCTCGAGCGCGCTGTACGTCTTGCCCGAGCCCGCTGGCCCGATGAGCGCCACGCGCGCCTTCTGCCTCTTCTTCGTTGCCTTCTGGAACATCACGCCTCCTCGATCAGAATGTCCATGTCCATCGCTGCCATCGCTGACACTCGCCGGATCTCCTCGATCTCGGAGTCGTCGCGCTCGACGCTCCACGAGATCGGATCCGTGTTCACTCCATCGCTCGCGCCCCATCCAGGGCCGCACACAAGCACCCCGGCGAACGCGTCGCACACCGCGATCTGCGCTTGCACTTGCACGCGCCACCACCACGGCAGCGGGTCACTCGCCTCGTAGTGCGTGCGAGGACACTTCGCCTCGATGACGATCAACTCGTCGAACGGCGACAGTGCCCACGCGTCCGGCGTGCACGAGAGTCGCGTGCGGTGACTCGGCCCGTCCTTGAGCGGCAGGACGTTGCGCGGCGGCAGCGCCAGCTGGTGCGCGCAGTCGCTCTGCCGCTCCCACCACGTCGCGATGAGATCGGCCTCGCGACGTGTGCCGCGGCTCATCGCGTCCGAGCTGCGCTGCGGCCTGCGATACCCAGCCTTGCGAGCCACGAACAGCGGCACCGTCACGACGCGTGAGCGCGTCTGCGCGGCCACGCGAGCGGCAGCCTCGCGCACGTACGTCGGGGCGTCGAGGTGGGCGTACAGCGGCCCAGGCGGGCGCGTGCCGCCGTAGGCCACGAGCGCAGCGGCGACCTCGGACGCGCCGACGAACGGCGCACGGCGCGCGAGCCACGGGTCAGCCTCGGCGTAGCGTCGGCC
The DNA here is from genome assembly GCA_052035985.1 of Myxococcota bacterium. Classification (GTDB taxonomy): domain Bacteria; phylum Myxococcota_A; class Polyangia; order Polyangiales; genus CAISKJ01. The sequence goes on from JBPOHC010000363.1 coordinate 3,151, forward strand.
GGCCGTCTGCGCCGCCACCGTCTCGTGGTCGAGCGACAGCGCGTCACCCACGGCGCACCTCGTCGACGCGCGACACCGCGAGCATGAGTGCATCCTGGAGGTCGGGGGCCACGATGAGCGCGTCGATGCCGGAGACGTCCACGGCCCACCCGCCGAGTCGCCGCGACCACCAGAGACCGTCGAGGCGCATCCCGCGCTTGCGCAGCATCTCGCCGAACTGCCGCACCGTCAGCTCGCCAGCCAGCGCGGTCACGACGCGTCTCCGGCGAGGGTGACGTCGCTCGCGATGTACGCTGCGCACCAGCGCTCGTGCTCCACGATCGGGTCACCAGCGCTGTCCCAGCCGACGATTTCGCCCAGCGTGTCCACGTCGGCTCCCGTGTCGTCGATGTTCACCCGCGCGCCGATGTAGAGGCCGCGCTTGACCGCCTCCTCGTTCGGCTCGCGCACGGGTGGCGCAGGGCGGATGACGGTGAGGCGGTCGGTGCCGCAGCGGGTGGTCGCGTCTCGCCACTGGACGAGCGGCAGGCCGCCGCTGCCGTGCGAGACAACGCGGCCGACATCGCCGAGCGCGTCGCGCACGACCGCGCCCACGAGCAGGCCGCGCCTCCGCGCATCTTCGCTCGGCTGCGGCACGGGCGGGATCGCGACGGGCTCTGGCAGCGCGTCGATGAAGCGGAGGAGCGAGATGAGCGACTCAACCCAGCGCAGCCGCGCGGACAACTCGGTTGCCCGCGCATCGTTGCTGCGCTGCCGAGCCGTGGCCGCGTGTTCCTTCGCGGCGCTCATCACGCCACCTCCCGCACGACACACGGGTTCTCGGGGCGCGCCTCTGCGTAGCTGAGCGGCCACGCACGCACGCCGGCCTGGTCGTCGTCGATGGGCATCGACGCGTCCCCCTCCGCGCACGCGCGCATCGTCGCCTCGCTCGCGACGAGACCGCGGCCGTGGCAGCGCGGGCACGGCGTGCGCGGACCGTCCTCGATGCGCTCGCCGTCGGGCGTCTCGCGCATCGCGACGTGGTAGCCGTCGCCGTCGCACGCGTCGCAGCCCTCGTCGGCGTCGCCCATGTCGAGCGCGTCGTCGTACCAGCACGCCATCTCGAGCGGCGCGGGCGCGGGCAGCGTCTCGCGGCTCGCCACGTCGTCCGCTCGCGCGCAGTCGGGGCACGCGCGCTCGACGCGCGTCCAGCGCATCTCACCGGCCACGTGCTGCCACTCGCCAGACATCACCACGCCCGTCCCGACGCACGCGCAGCCGAGGCGCTGCGTCCTGATCTCGCCGTCCATGCCGACCTCCATGGGCCTCAGTATGCACGGCGGTGCTAGCACGTCAAGGCAAGCACGGAACGGCTGTGCGAATACTCACGCGCGCCGCCGCAGCCGTCAGTGCGCACGGGTACACGCACGGCCGAGCTTGCACGGTCGTGCTAGCTCTGCTAGTCAAGCGGGCATGACCAACGAATCGCTGGGAGAGCGGCTCCGTACTGCTCGCGTGTCGAAGGGGCTGACGCA
>JBPOHC010000967.1:0-2684 GCA_052035985.1 Myxococcota bacterium
TTGTTCGCCCCCACGTCAGTAGACCTCGACGCTCGGAGACGCGTTGCCCACGCGGGCGTAGAGCGAGCGCAGGAGACCCGTCACGCCGCACGCCGCAGCGAGCCGTTGACGGAGCACGTTGCGAAACGCCTCCGCTTGCACGAGCACAGAACCGCCCTCGCTCGCGGAGAAGAACTCGATCTCGTCGACCTTCTTCACGCCCGCGGACGGGATCTGTGTGCGCTGCTGTTGGTCGACGGTTTCGAGGTCGGCGAGGATGCCGCGCACGATCGTCAGACCGCTCTCGACTTCGACAGGGTAGGTGCCTGAGTGCGTACGCTGACAGATGACGGAGATGTTGTTCCCCGCCACGTTGCGCACGGTGCAGACCTCGCGCGACCCGTCGACGTCGAGGATCGCGCGAGTGTAGGCCGCGAAGCCTGTCGCGTCTGCGAGGCTGATCGTCGTCGGCCCCGTCGCGGAGACGGTGGTCGTGGACGTGGTGGGAGTGACAGACGCCGACGACAGGTTCGGTTGGATCACGCTCGTGTAGATCGCGTGAATGTCGATCATCGGCACGGCGCCGAGGTCGAGCACGTTGTCGAAGAGCTCCGCGCGGATGCGCATGAGCTCCGCTGTCGTCAGCGTCGTCATGGCGGATCAGGTCGGGACGGACTTCGAGAAGAGGCCGCCGAAGGGAACGAACTGGTACACCGCGGAGGTCACGTCCGCGACGCCCGTCGCAGCGCCCGAGAGCGTGGCGACGACACGAATCGACTTCATCGACGCGCACGCGATGGGCACGATGATGACGCGCGTGGTGGTCACGGGGGAGCCCGTGCCTGCGTCGGTCGCGGTCGTGAGACCCACGACGTCGAACCACGTCGTGTTGTCGGTCGACGACTGCACCTTGAAGGTCGCGAGGACCGAAGAGGTGGTGATCGACGCGGTGCACATGACCGCGATGGTCCCGATGTCCGCGCTGTTGGTGGCGAAGGTCGCGCCGTTGCGCGCCGTGCCGTTGGCAGACGTCGCCGACGCGAGCGCGGGGATGTTGCCGTTGGTGATGTTGACGCTCATGGTGTGCCCCTCAGTCCGAGTGCGCCGCGACCATGAACTGCTGGTTGAGCATCGCGAAGCCCTCGTAGCAGACCCAGATGGCCTTCGCGGTCTCGCCGTAGTTGTCGTCGCTGGAGAGCTGGATGCGGACGCCCTTCGAGTCGCGCACGCGACCGACGATCTGCGGCCCGAACATCACGGCGTGGTTGATGGTCACTCCGCTCACGGTCGACGTGTCGACCGTGTTCGAGGTCGAGACGTAGATCTCGACCTGATTGCCGATCGCCGCGATGAACGACTGCTTCAGCGGGTTGATGTCGGGGATCATCTTCGCCTGCTGGCGGAAGACGGGGTCCATCGAGAGTTGCTCCGCCTGCGCGGGGTTGATGATGCAGCGGTACATCCCGTCGCCGTACGTCGGGATGTTGTTCGACTGGAGGTACGCCCTCATGCGGAGGATGGTCTCGTAGTCGAACACGCGGTCGCCGTTGGAGACGAACGCCGACGAGTCCGACGAGATGTTGCCGTTCGGATCGCCGGGGTAGAGCACGGCGCCCGACGCGGGGTTGTCGATCAGCCCGGCGATGCCGGTGTCGAGCCACCGCGAGCGGTCGTACTGGAGGTGCGTGCCGCACCTTCCAGCGAGCGTGTGGACCGATCGCTCGGCCGCGAAGCGGTCGATGCCGAAGGGCTGCGGCGTGGTGCCGTTCGCCGCGTACGGACCGATGTACCGCTCGATGACGATGGGCACCTGCTCGCCGGTCAGTGCGATGGGCGTGGTGCTGATCGACTGACCGCTGCCCACGGCGCGCGCGGCGAACGAGTAGCCGCCGCCCGTGAAGACGGGGCGGTTCATCTTCACGACCGATCCGGGCGCGGTCGCGAGGTCGTCGGCGACGAGCACGGTCTCACCGCGGATGTTGTCCGCGAGCATGAGCTGCATCGTCTCCAGACCGGGGACCGGAGCGCCGCCCGCGCTCGCGGGGATGCCGCGACCGGGGAGCCACTCGAATGCGCTCGGGTCGACGCGGAGCTGCGACTGCGCGTCGGCCATGTACACGAGGTTCGCGTAGAGGAACTGCGGAACCGGCGCCATCAGCATCGTCGCCGAGACGATCTCGGTGAACTCGGACGGGAGCCACGAGGAAGAGGTTACGGGCATGACGTGTGGTCACTTCTGCGGGCGTCATGCCCGCGGTTGAGTCGAGGCGTTGTGATCGTTGAGGGTCAGGAGGGGCGAGCAGCGCGGGCGCGCGTGATGCTCACGGCGTTGGCGGCGTAGAAGGCAGAGGCAGCGAGGTGCGAGCCCTTCGCCTTGAGTTCCTCGTAGCGCGCGAGTGCCGTCGCTTCGGGCGAAGCGGGGACCGAGGGCGCCGAGGGCGCGGGTGCGGGGAGCGTGTTCGCGCCCTGCGTGACGACCTGCGGCGGCGGCGCGAGGAACCCGTGCGACCGCAGCGTGCGGCTCTCGTTGAGCTGCGCGGCGGGGTCGTCACCCGCGCGTGCGAGCACGTACGCGCGAGCGTTCTCGGGGAGCGAGTTGATCGCGTCGCTCGCCTGCGTCGCCATGACGCTGGTCATCGCGTCGACACGCGCGCGGAGGGCGAGAACCTCGGGGTCCTGCGCGGGCGCTGCGGAGGTCGCGGGCG